>NZ_JBJGXV010000039.1:0-26918 GCF_045447295.1 Pseudomonas sp. O39 | reverse complement strand
TTAAGTCGACGACGATCAATAGTGGTGGCAGAAATGCCATTGGGTTGATGTTGGTGTCCAGCGACACCATTGGCGGCGGTGTGTCTACCTCTCGATCGACGCTAATTGATAGCAGCATTACTGCCATTGGCCGCGGTATCGTCGTTAATCGCGGGGCGGTGGCGACATTATATAATACGCAGGTAGTGGGAACGCCAGGTGGATCGAGCGGTATTGTTGGAGGAGGTCAAGGGGCAACTTTAGTTGGAGGGAGTCTGGCGCTCTATAATGGCAGCATTGTCACTGGAGAGCAGAATGGCGTCACCATGGTTTCTGAGCGGGAAAATACCAACTGGTCGCCTAGTTTATTAATTAATAATTCAACCGTCGAAGGCATCACCGCCAGTGGCGTCGTGGTCGACAATATTGATGGCTATAATTCCGTGGCGGCAGCGATTAACGTTGTCAACGGCGGTAATATCATCGGCGGTAATGGCACCTTGCTGGAGGTGAATAAAGCCAACCAATCCGATCTCACCGTGGATAATAGCCAACTCAGGGGGAATGTATCGGTAGCCGACAGTGCGCAGGCTACTGTGATATTGCAGAATAAGGCTTCATTAACCGGCGCATTAATTGGCGTTAACCGCTTTACGCTCGATAACGCCAGCTAGACGGGCCAGGTGGTGGGGAGGGTAGGGAAAACATTGGACGGCGTTGTGCAAAATAACAGCACGGTGACCGGCGACAT
This sequence comes from Pseudomonas sp. O39, assembly GCF_045447295.1. Taxonomy (NCBI): domain Bacteria; kingdom Pseudomonadati; phylum Pseudomonadota; class Gammaproteobacteria; order Pseudomonadales; family Pseudomonadaceae; genus Pseudomonas; species Pseudomonas sp. O39. Next base: position 26,188 of record NZ_JBJGXV010000039.1, on the reverse strand, counting down.
GACCAATATCCATACTTTGCTGGTTGATAGTAGCCTCGTTATTGGCAGCATTGGTGGGGATGGCAGTGTAGAGAGCGAGCTTACGCTGCAAAACCGGGCGTCGTTTACCGGGGGCGTTAATGATATTAATCAAATGAATATCACCGGCGGCGCCAGCTGGATACTAACCGGCAATGCTGCAACCAATAATTTGCTGATAAAGGGGTTTGGGGAGCAACGGAACAGAAAGTGCACTTAAGCTCGGATGTCCTGGAGGCGACCTTTCACCGAAGAGATGTCACTGATCGTCGTCTGGATTGCGCAGCGGTCTAAGCTCTCCTCGAGCAACCTCTTCCGGTACCGCGAAGGAGTACCGACCCAGCATGTTGATGTGCTCATAGATCAGCGGCGACAGCCGAGCCAGATCCTCCTCCTGCACCGGGTAGCCGTGCTGCCTTAGCCGTACCACGGCGGCCGTCATGTAGAGGGTGTTCCACAGTACGATGATATTTACCACCAGGCCCAAGGCGCCGAGTTGGTCCTCCTGACCTTCGCGGTAGCGCTGGCGAAGCTCGCCGCGTTTGCCATGGAACACAGCACGGGCCAGGCTGTGCCGGCCTTCGCCGCGATTCAGCTGGGTCAGGGTGGCACGACGCTTGGATTCATCATCGATGTAGGTCAGCGTGTGCAGGGTTTTCTCGATCCGTCCGAACTCTGCCAACGCTTGGGCCAGATGGGTCGGACGATCCCCCGTCTGCAACGTGCGCATGATGCCGGTCGCCGGTACCCGGCCGAGCTTGAGCGACCCAGCTAGGCGCAGCAGGTCATCCCAGTGCTCGGCGATCAGGTCGAGTTTTACCGACTGGCGTGCAAGTCCGTTGAGCTTGCCATAATCCGCGTCTGGGCTCGTGCGCCAGAAGCGGGTACCGCCGACATCGGCTAGGCGCGGACAGAAGTGATAGCCGAGCAGGCGGAACAACCCGAATACCACATCGCTGTAGGCACCGGTATCGGTCATGATTTGTGTTGGCTGCAATTCGGTCTGTTGTTCCAGCACAACCGCTAGCAATACCAGGCTGTCGCGCAAGGTGCCAGGCACCGTGATGGCGTTCAGGCCGGAGAACTGATCGGAAATCAAGTTATACCAGGTGACTCCCCGGCCGGTACCGAAATACTTCGGGTTAGGGCCGGCATGCACGGTGCGCACCGGTACGACGGAACGCATGCCATCGGCGGAGGCCACCTCGCCGCCGCCCCAGACCTGAGCCAGCTCCAGTTGGCTTTGCGCAGACACCAGAATGGCATTGGCTGCTGACAGGGTGTCGTCGCGGAGATAGTTCTGGCTGACCCAGGACAGTCGGTCACGGCGCAGCGCTTGGTTATCATTACGGATCAGTGGATCCAGGCCGGTGTTGCAGGCTCCCCCCAGGAGTACGGCACACAGGCTTGTCACTAGGTTATCGGCCCGCGCATTGCGTTCGGACACATGGGTGAAGGCCTCAGCAAAGCCGGTGCGGGCGGCGATTTCCAACAGGATTTCCGGCAGATCGACACGCGGCATCAAGTCGGCCACGGCCGCACGCAGTTGCAGTAGCGAGCTCGGTTCCTCCAGCTTGTCCAGCGCTCCGAGGGACAGCTCAGTTTTACCATCAGCGCTCTCGTTCAGCTGGATGGCAGGGTTTTCGGGCAAGCGGGCGGCAACTGCCTGCCACGTTGCATCCAGCTCGACAGACAAGGCGTCCAAGGTGGTTTTGGCATCGATGGTCAGGCCCAGCGAGCGGCAGATGATCGGTCGTGCAGTCAGCCATTCAGCGCCATCGAGCAGACCGATACGCGGGTCGGCATAGCGCCAACTGGGTGAAACAAAGACATCGCGGCGACGTAGGGCGGTGCGCAGTGCATGAAGCGTACAGAATACATAGGCACCCATGTCGAGGGAGCCATCTTCGCGGATGATGTGCTGTTGCCAAGCCTTGGCCACGATCTCCTGTGGAGCATCATCTTCCGGTTTTCTACGAGGTAGGTTCAGTTGCACCCAGTCCAGACTAGCCGCCACGCCCTTGCCAGCCGGACTGAAGCCAAAGCGAATATGCTTCAATAGGTCGGGAAGGAAACGGCGCACGCTGCGGTAGCGCTCCTCCAGGGCGAGGTAATACACATCGTTGGCCGGACGGATCAGCGCGGTGACCTCTTCTAGGGCGTTCTCCAGAGTGATACGTGGCAGGTCGTTGAACAGCCGGGCGCGGACGTTGTCATCGCTGATTGAGCTATTCAAAACCACCTTGCATGCGGCGGCAAGCGTTGCCGCCGAGCGATCTAGGTCTTTTAGACTACGCAACCGAGTTTTCTTGTCAGCCCTCTCTGCGTTGCTGAACAGATCGCGCAGTAAAGCTTCCAGAACTTCCAGGGCGTCGTCATGCGCAGTCGCCTCCAGACAAAGCGCAAACGCCACCAACGTTGCCATCCGCCGCGATGCCGGCAGCCGGTTGATCGCTGTGACCTTGGCCGTGTTGGCAAAGCGTGCCAGGGCCGCGATTCGGCTGGGCGGGATATGCGCCGCTGCGGGCAAGGTGATGCCGATGCCACGCACGTCATCGAGTCGCCGCAGCGCCCGGATCAGTGCAGGCCCACTGATCATCACCGGGCCGGAGCGCAATTGATCCAGGCGGGAGTAGCGGTTACCTTCGACTACTACCAGCAATTTTTGCAGGTGCTGCCACTGTTCATCGGTCACGCTGCGGCCCAAGGTGAGCCAGAGGTGTTCTTCGACCCGACTGCGCAGTTGGGCGATAAATCGCTCCAGTACTGTTACGCCAGGCAGTAAAACCTTGTGCGTCAGCAACCAGGTCGTCGCCCGATTGAACAGCTCACCAGGACGATCTGTCCCTGTCCAGCAGAGCGCATATAGCCAGCGAGCAAGTCGAAAGCCAACGCTGGAGTCAGCAAACACCCGATAGCCATAACGCTCCTGAATCTCGCCGGTATGACGTTGACGCTGGCGGGTTTCAGCATAGGCCCGGATGCAAGTCGGATCATTGATGCCGAGCTGACGACTGAGCGCTTGCAGCACCTCATCCGGGACGGCTGACAAGTCTTCAGGGAAAGTGCCCAGGTAGCGGACGCTAGTCAGTTGCGTGGCGTAGCCGAGACGGTTGTGTTCGCCGCGCAGCGGCAGGAGGGCTTTGTGGTCGTCATCGCTCAGGTGGAAATAGCGTTCCAGCTCTTCACGGCTAGGAGGACCGACATAGCGACCAAAGCCGTCGCGTTGCTCTTGAGTCAGAAAGGCAACCGGCACCGATCACAGGACCTCGGTGCAGAACACGGCGGGGGTGACTATCCGCGTGCGTTCGATATGCCCGCGTTGTAAGAGGCCTGCGCGGCGGTCACCTGTTACCAGGTAGTCCGCATTGCCCGCCAAAGCCATGGCCAGCAAAAAGGAGTCATCCGGATCATCGGCGTCAACCTCAATGACCAACCGCTCCAGTACCATCGCCCGTTGCAGGTTATTGATCATGGCACCCACTTTGGCAGGCTGCAGGATAGCCTGAAGCTTGGGGTAACGACTGGCGCGACGAATTTCATCGAGCTGTGCCCGTGAGGTCACTACCTCGAAACGTGCCGCCCGCCAAGCCCGGTAGATCGCATCGGGCGCGCCATGCGGCGAGATAAGTGCGCTGAACAAGATGTTGGTATCCAATACGACCCGCATCAGCGCTTACGTGCCCAGTCGAGCGCTTCATCAACTGCTTTGGTCAGTTCTGCCTCATTCAGATGGGCGTTAGCGGCCTTGGCCTGTTCGACGCTCAGTTCAAGGATGTGTGCCCGCACCGCTTCTTCGATGAAGCGCGACAGGTCGCCCTTACGGCCACCGCCTTGGCTGGCCAGAAACATGCGAAGCGATTGGTCAGTGTCGGTAGAGACAGCGACGTTCCAGCGAGTGGTGTTCATGATTTTCTCGTCGATAGATGTTTATGTGCTTATACACTCACCATACGCCTCTCTGCAATAGTTCGAAAAAGCCTTCGTTTTGTCGAACTTTAACGCGACATGACTCATGTCAATTTCAGAAGAGAACAACACCAATTGATGAGCTCTGATCCACCTTGTGCATGGGATTTCTGACAAGCAAGCATTCAGAAAACCTATGCATCATCCTTGTCTATGCTCAGAACTCCCCTTCACGAAAGTGAGGCATGGAGCATGGAGCCGGAGACACCGTTCATCACCGAACGTGGTCTGTTGACGAACAGAAAGGACCCCGCGATATGACCCAGACCGAGCAAACCCCTGAGCAGCTTCAAGCGCGCATTGCCGAGTTGAAAGCGCAGTATCAGTAGCTGCAGGACAATTACGACGATGAAGTTCTCTTGTGCTCAAGCCTGCTGCGCGCCCTGGTCAACGCGGACTATGGCGACTGTGAGGTGCTGGTGAAGCACGCCGACTGCTCGGCTGAGCGCAAGGCCGACGCGCTGCAGTACCTCATTGAGGTGCGCGCTGGGTATGGCTGAGCGCACTGCGCAGAACGGGGTTTGAATCGCCCAGGGTTGGCCGAGTCGGTACCCACATCGAGTTCCAGCTTTCGTCTCATTAAGTTCGGCGGAGACAGGCAGAAATCGACCGACTCTGTTGAAAACAGTCGGTCCTTCCAGACTGCCTGCATACTGCCGCTGAAAAACCTTTTTTTCGCGCCGCTACGCGAAATTTGAGCCCGGAATCCTCTGATCAAGGTGCCCACAGAATTCGGAAAAATCGTACTAAGGTTTTTTCGACCTGCATAGACCGGCTAAGGTGATGTGTTATCAGCCCCTTGGATCACTGGAGTAGTTTCACTCTTGCCAATGGAGACCCTGCCGCTGGGGTGATGGGCAATGTGCAAGGTGGTGGGGCTTGGACGCTTACGCTATAATGCCTTGGGCGCGCAGCCAGGTGTCGAGCGTTTGGGCTGCTGGGCACATGCGCGACGGAATTTCGTCGATGCGCAAAAAGTGCAACCGAAGGGTAAGACCGAGCGAGCCGACATCGCGCTGAACCTGATCAACAAACTCTACGGTATCGAGCGAGAGTTCAAAGACGCCAACTGACCAGCGCTTTAGCGCTCGATAGGAAAATGGTCTGCCGGTACTTGCAGAACTAAAAAGCTGGCTGGAGAAAACCCATTCCGAGGTGACGACGCAAAGTGCCTCGGGCAATGCCATCGGTTATTTAGCAAGCAGCTTGAGCGAGCTTGAGCGTTACATTGAGGCGGGCTTCTTGCCCATCGATAACAACAAGGCCGAGAGAGCGGTAAAACCCTTTGTGATCGGTCGCCAATATGGTGGAACCCGGGCAAGTTCTTCGGACCAGCCGGTTTACTGCAGACGGGACCGGGCCACAAAGAAGCGTCTCGACGATTTGAATGATGTGTATCGGCTGTTTCGCTGCCACACTATCGTGAATTGTACTGAGGTGTGCCCCAAGGAACTCGCCCCTCCCGTTCCATCAAGAAAATCAAGATGATGATGAAAAACTCACTCTGATGGAAGCACGCCGGCTTTTGGACCTGGTTCTTGAAGCGACAGCATCTTTTCAGTCAATCACGTAAGACGCAATGGTCGACAAGGGAATAACCGATGAGTGAGGCAGCATTGCCATTGACTGAGGACGACGGCCCTCTTTCGCCTTGGTGGATACGCACCATTTTGATTGTGATGATGATGGGCTTTGCCGGGCTACTGACGATCACGATGCTGTCCTACCGCAATGCCCCGCCAATCCCGCGGCAGGTGGTGGATGCGCAGGGGGCTGTCGTGTTCAGCGGCGACGATATCAGCGAGGGACAGACGGTTTTTCTTAAATACGGCCTGATGGACAATGGCAGCATCTGGGGTCATGGTGCCTATCTCGGCCCGGACTATTCGGCCGAGGTGTTGCATCGCTTAGGCGAATACACCGAAGAATCTATTGCATTACAGAACTACCAACAGCCTTTCGCGGCGCTGACGATTTCGCAGCGGGCAGCCGTGCGCGGCGAAACGATTGTTGCGCTCAAAACCAATCGTTACGACGCTGCTACTGCAACGCTCCAATTGACCGCGGCGGAAGCTGCGGCCTATCGACGGCAGATCGATTACTGGGCTGAGTATTTCCACGACCCATCGCGTAACGGCGGACTGAAGGCCGACCTCATCACCGATCCGATCGAGCTACGCCAGTTTGCTGCTTTCGTTATGTGGGCAGCGTGGGCTTCGGTGGCCGCGCGCCCCGGAGAGGAATATTCGTATACCAACAATTTCCCATATGACCCGAGCGTCGGCAACGTGCCAACGTCATACGCGTTGTTGTGGAGTGCGCTGAGTCTGATGGTACTGCTGGCTGGCATCGCGACGGTGCTGCTGGCGTTCGGAAAATTCGATTACCTGGGCTGGATCACGCGCGGCCATCACGTCCACCCGCAACTGGTGCCGGGGCAATCGAGTCGGGGCCAAAACGCCTTGGTGAAATTCTTCGTGGTGGTGGCACTGCTGCTGCTGGGACAAGCGCTGGTGGGTGGCGCAGTGGCCCATTACCGTGCCGATCCAGGCAGTTTTTACGGCTTCGATCTGGCGCGCATTTTCCCCAGCAATCTGATGCGTACGTGGCATTTGCAAATGGCAATTTTTTGGATTGCTACTGCTTACGTCGCTGCCGCCCTGTTTCTCGGCCGCTCAATGCGCACCGAAGAACCACGCTGGCTGGCCGGATGGACCAACGTGCTGTTCGCCGCGTTTGTTCTTGTGATTGGCGGTAGCTTGTTCGGCGAGTGGTTAGGCATTTCGCAAATGCTCGGTCGCTGGTGGTTTTGGTTCGGCAATCAGGGCTGGGAATATCTGGAACTCGGTCGCGTGTGGCAATACCTGCTGGTGGCGGGGCTGTTCATCTGGTTTGCGCTGCTCTGGACATTAGTGCGACCGCGCACGCTGACGCAGCCTGCAGCACTTCCGATCGTCAGAATGTTCTTGATAGCCGCGCTGGCAATACCGGTGTTCTATGTACCTGCCCTGTTTTTCGGCGCCAAGACCAACTTCACGGTGGTTGATACGTGGCGTTTCTGGATCATCCACTTATGGGTAGAAGGCTTCTTCGAGTTCTTCGCCACTACGGTAGTGGCCCTGATGTTCTATCAACTCGGGCTGACGCGCCGAAACGTAGCGTTGCGTGTGATCTATCTAGACGCCATCCTATATTTTCTCGGCGGCTTGATGGGTACAGGCCACCATTGGTATTTCACCGGCCAAACCAATTTCAACATGGCTATGTCGGCATTGTTCTCGGTCCTTGAGGTGGTACCGTTGACCTTGCTGACGCTGGACGCCTGGGATTTTGTGCGGACTACGCGAGGCGATTGCGACGTTTGCGGCAAGCAGATTGCGATACCGCACAGGTGGACGTTCTATTTTCTGATGGCAGTGGGCTTCTGGAACTTCGTCGGAGCCGGCATGTTCGGATTTCTGATCAACCTGCCGATCATCAGTTATTACGAAACCGGCACTCAACTGACGCCCAACCATGGCCATGCGGCAATGATGGGTGTTTTCGGTATGCTGGCAATCGCACTGATGGTATTCGTATTGCGCCAGACCAGCAGTGACGCGCAATGGGCCAGCATGGAAAAATACGTCAGGGTCGCATTCTGGGGTACCAACATCGGGCTAGCGATGATGGTAGTGATGAGCTTGTTTCCCAGCGGAATATTGCAAGTCTGGGACGTTGTCCAGAATGGATATTGGCATGCACGCAGTCTTGACTATATCAGCAGTGAACGGTCGCACCTGATCGAATGGTTGCGAATGCCGGGCGATCTTGTGTTTATCCTATTTGGCGCGCTTCCGTTGGTGATCGCGACGATCAAGGGCTATTTCGGGGTACGCACCGCAACAGGGATCACTACACTGGTCCCTCCCGGAGCAAAGGCTGATGGTCGTGCAGAAGAAGTTTGAGGTGTGAAATAAATGGAAAAGCTCACCACTATTTTACTGCACCTCAGACTTCTGATATGTCAGGTCCATGCATTTTCCACGCACGCACGCTGAGCAAGCTGAGCAAGCTGCCAAGGCCAGTCCTATGGCGTAGTCAGAGATCAGCAGAGAAACTTCATGCTGGTCAGCTTTTGTCGAACGAACAACGTGAAAACGTCGGCCGTTACGCCGGGTCACCTTCGCTGGACGGCCGGGCCCGGCGTGTCCACCTTGACGATACCGACCACAGGCTGATCGCGGAAAAGCGCGGCTCGCATAACCCACAGGGATTCGCCGGCCAGTTGGGCACAGCGCGCTACTTGGGCACCTTTGTGGACGGTCCGCTTGCCGTGCAAGCCCCGGTGTTGCGGGTGCTGGTCAGGTATCTTTTGTAAGCGGGCTATTTGAGCGTTGTTTGCAGACCGGTTTGTAGCCATCAAAGGCTAAGATCATTGATAGATCATCCGATTATCATCGTTTAAGTTGTCTCAGGCGAGACAACATTCACCTCCTTTTGGAGAATCCTCTTATGCCTGAAGAAAAGACCATTTCGTCAGTTGCTTCCCAACAACTCCAGACGACGCTTTCAAAATGGGACAATGAAGATGTAGCAGAAGGCCTCTTTACTCAAGGGGCTAGTGAGATTCCTGAATTGTCGAATGCCGAACTGGTCCATCTTCGTGTCCGTGTGATTGCATTGGAAAATCTGGTGATCGCTTTGCTCGCCCAAGGGTCGGATAAACAGATTGCTGTCGCGCGCCAGATGTCTACCTACATCACACCAAGACCGGGTTTCACCCAGCACCCGCTGACGATTCAAGCTGCCTCCCAAATGGTCGACAGCGTCGACCGTGCGGTGAGATTTCGAAAACTGTTCGGGACATGAGCGCGCCGTTAACCTCCATGTCAGGCGCACCTCAACCGACAGTCTGCGCCGGGTAAACAAGAGAATGCCCCACAGGGATCGCTGCCCGATTCAATGTTGCTGATTCAGCTTTGGCCCGGCCCAGCAGATGAACGACTATCCGGCCGCGGTGGAGAAGGTAGTCAGCAACGATCCGACGATGGCAACGCCACCAGACGGCTTCCGCACACATGATCGCGCACTGCCGGTCCTGACTGAGCGCTGACAATCGTGAGAGTCCCGATTCAAAGTCATCGGACAATGCGTAATCAGCATAGTTATGAAAACTTTGGTTGATCCAAAACCCGTTAATATCCGGTGTCACTGTTTTTGATTTTTTTCGTAACCCACCCAGCGTCAGTATTTGCGTATAGCCTATCTTCTGCGCAGCAAGTGCCTCCGGCAGTCTATCCAGATTGAACTGGGGATTAGTTCGAGATCGCGGCACACTACGAATATCCACGACCCACTCGACCTTCCCGAACTGAAGTAATTCGATAAACTCGGGAAGGCTTCTGGTGGAATGCCCTATTGTATAAATTATCGGAGCTTCGAACATTAGCCTTTGAACCCTCGTATTAACCATGACTCACTGAAAATAGTTGATTGAGCTCATTAGAAAAGTATTTCGATATACTGATCAGGCTTCGATTTCACTGAGCAGCAGTGCGTATGGCCCGTCTCTTCATTCGTTTTATTCATCTGACCGCCCTACACTACAAGGCTGGTGGCGATTCAGGGCTCGCTTGAGCAGCGGGCCCAATCTCTGTTGCTGGCTGTTGGATTAACGCTCCAAACCCCAGCTACCGGCTCCAGATATCGGCACCGGCGATGTTTAAATGGCTAACGCGTTATTTGGAAGTGGGTCTTGTGGGCTTGAACAACCTGCCGCGAAGTGACCAACCTCGCAATCTCAGCACTCAAGAAATAAAAGGATTCTTATCCTGACAGAATAATCTAAATAGTCTTCGGAAGACGAGCCGACTCATTGCCTTGATCCAACATCCTAAGTGGATTTTCGAAACAGCTCTTGGCGAATTTTGCCGATAGCCCCCATGGGATTGAGCCCCTTGGGGCAGACCCACGAGCAGTTGCCGATGCTGCGGCAACGGAACAGGCTAAACGGGTCCTCCAGCCGCTCTAGCCGTTCCACCGTGGCCTGATCGCGGCTGTCGGTGATGAAACGCCATGCCTGCAAAAGTCCGGCCGGGCCTACGAATTTTTCGGGATTCCACCACCATGATGGACATTGCGACGAACAGCAGCCACAGAGGATGCATTCATACAGTCCGTCGAGTTTTGCGCGCTCCTCGGGGGACTGGAGACGCTCAATGGCCGGTGCCGGCTCGTGATTGATCAGCCATGGCTTGATACTCTCGTACTGCTTAAAGAAGAGACTCTGGTCGACTACCAGATCGCGAATGACCGGCATGCCGGGCAAAGGTCTGATGATCAGTATGCTGGCCGTGCCCAGCGCCTCCGAAACCGGCGTGATGCAAGCCAACCTGTTCTTGCCGTTGATATTCATGCCATCCGAGCCGCAAACACCCTCCCGACAAGAGCGTCGGTAGACCAGCGTCTGATCTGCCTCGTGCAGGAACTCCAGCGCATCCAGCACCATTCGCACCCGGAACTCCTCGGGCAGGGATAACGACTGCATCCAAGGCGACTGTTCTTGTTCCGGGTGGTAGCGATAGATCTGTACTTCAATCATGACTTGTTTCTCTTCCACCGATTACGACGAGAGTGGACAGCACCTTGATCCGGCGAGCGCACGGCGACCACATCCGGTGCATCAAGAAACTACTTTACGTGAAGCATAGATGTTGATGGCGGCAGGGAGAATTTGCATCCGGCACGAGCCTAAGGAGCGGACGATGAAGCGTGGCGGACAGATCTTTAAGGAGACGCTGCATAAATAGCCATCCGCCCGCAGCCTTGGCACACTGCCCCCCCTCAATCAACCATCCTCTTGTTGAGCCTCGTTACGCGCCATGCAGAAGACCTTCTCCGAACTCGAATACACCGGCAAGCAAAAGCAAACTCGACGTGATCGCTTCCTGGCGGATATTGAGCAGTTGGTGCCCTGGGCACAGTTGGAGGCGCAAGTGTCGCCGTTCTACGGCGACACCACCGGCAAGCGCGGACGCCCCTCGATTGGGTTGTCGCGCATGCTGCGCATGTATGTCGTGCAGCAGTGTTTCGGTTTCTCCGATGAAGGCACCGAAGATGCCGTCTACGACAGCCAGGCCATTCGGGGCTTTATGGGCATCGACTTGGGCCGCGAGTCGGCACCGGATGCCACCACCTTGCTGCGTTTTCGCCGCTTGCTGGAAACCCATCAACTGACGCGGGTGCTGTTTGAAACGATCAACCAGCATCTGGCCAGTCGTGGTCTGCTGCTCAAGGAAGGCACCATCGTCGATGCTACCCTGATCGCCGCGCCGCCCTCGGTCAAGAACCGAGAAGGCAAGCGCGATCCTGAGATGCATCAGGCCAAAAAAGGCAATCAGTGGGGTAATCCCCCCATTCCTAAAACTCACCAGAAGTAGACCTCAGGCCACCAGGGCCAACTTCTGTTTTGGGGTAATGCCGCCGAGGGCCATATTCGGGCGCTCGTGATTGTATGTCCAGATCCAGTTCGTACCATAGTCCTGAACTTCGGCTATCGACTCAAACAAGTACTGTCCCAGCCAGTCATAGCGCACAGTCCGGTTATAACGTTCAACGTAAGCATTCTGCTGTGGATTAGTAAGCCTCCAGCCCAGCCACCTGTAATTCCCTACCTCCACTCGCCACGCTGTGCTCTCCAAAAAAGGAGCACACATGAAACCACCCACCCCACTCACTGCCCGGCGCACATTCTGGGCTGAACATGTCCAGGCATGGCGCAGCAGTGGGCTCACGCAAGTCGCCTACTGTGAGCAGCACCAACTCAACACCAAGTCTTTTGGCTATTGATTTCGAAGTCGCGAGCTGGGAAGCGAGACGCTGACGCTGGTCCCCATAGCGGTGCATGAACCTGCCCAAATAAGTGACTTGCTGCTACGCCACCCAAGCGGCTGGGAATTGGTATTGCCCCGCGAAGTGGAGCCGGCGTGATTGGCTCACTTGTTTCAGGAGATGCTCTGATGCTGCTGCCGACACAGGTCTGGTTGATACTAGCACCCATGGACATGCGCCTTGGCATTGATGGCCTTTCGACACATGTTCAACACGCGCTGGGGAACTCGCCGTGCGACGGCACCGCCTATGCTTTTCGTAATCGCCGAGGTAACCGCCTCAAACTTATACAGTGGGATGGAACCGGCGTCTGGCTAAGCCAGCGACGTTTGCATGATGGTGCTTTTGTCTGGCCAGACGAGGGCGCTAAAACCTTCACACTGACCCAGGCTCAATGGCGCTGGCTGATCACCGGCGTTGACTGGCAGCGCTTGGAAGCTCGCCCCATGAGTCACTGGAAAGTTTAGAAAATAAACTTCATTACCGTTCGCGGATAACGATAGTGTTCACTTTTTCAGTAAAATCCACGGATGCCTATCGCCGACGAAATCGCCGCCCTGAACCTTGATCCCGCACTGCGGGAGCAAATCATGGCTGCGCTTCTACATAAGGCCGATGTCGATAAGTTACGTGCCCAGGCTCAACACGACGCCTTGAAAATCCAGGCTCTGACGCTTGAACTGGCGCACTACAAGCGCATCCGTTTCGGCGTCAAAAACGAAGCCCTGTCGCCTGAGCAGCGCGATCTGTTTCACGAAACCATGGAGGCCGACTGCGCGGCCATTGAGGCTGAAGTCGAGGTGCAAGTGCCTGAACTGCGGGCTCAGCGTCCGCGGGCCGGGCGTCAGGCACTGCCGGAACATCTGCCGCGCATCGAACATCATCACGAACCCGAAGTGTGCACGTGCGGCCAGTGTGGTGGTGCCTTGGTGAAAATCGGTGCAGACATCACCGAGCAGCTCGATGTCGAACCTGCGAAGTTCTTCGTCCACCGCCATATTCGCAGCAAGTACGCCTGCCGCCCTTGCGAAAGTATTGTCTCAGCCGACGTTGCTCCGGCTGTCATCGACGGTGGTATGGCGGCCCCCGGCTTGATTGCCTGGATCTTGATCAGCAAGTATCTCGATCATTTGCCGCTGTATCGGCTGGAGCAGATCGCCCAGCGTGACGGTGTCACGCTGGCCCGCTCAACCTTGTCGGAGTGGGTAGGCCGCTATGGTTTTGCCCTGCAGCCCTTGGCCGATCGATTACGTGAGTTACTGCATCAACGCTTGATTTTGCATGCCGACGAAACCCCGGTGCAGCAACTGGATCCCGGCAAAGGAAAAACCCAACGCGCCTATCTGTGGTGCTATCGCAGCAACGACCTGGATGAGGGGCCAGACCTCGCGGTGTTCGACTATCAGCCCGGACGTAGCGGTGCGTATGTGCGTGCGTTCCTGGAGGGCTGGAAAGGTCATCTGGTGGTCGATGACTATGCCGGTTACAAAGCGTTGTTTGGTCTTGGCATTACGGAAGTGGCTGCATGGCCCATGCGCGGCGCAAATTCTTCGAGTTGCATGCGAGCAATCAGAGTCCGGTGGCCGCAGAGGCATTGCGAAGGATCGCCGAGCTTTACGAGATTGAAGGGCGTGGCAGGAAACTCGACGCAGAACAGCGGCAACAACTGCGCGCTCAAGAAACAGACCTCAAGTTGCAATCGCTGCACGACTGGTTGCAGTCGACTCGCCAAGGCGTGGCCAACGGCGGCAGCCTGGCTAAAGCCATGGATTACAGCCTCAAGCGCTGGCCGGCACTGTCGCGCTACGCACTGAGCGGTGACTTGCCCATTGATAATAATCCCGTCGAGAACGTCATTCGGCCGATCGCTATCGGTAAGAAAAATTGGTTGTTTACCGGGTCAGAGCGCGCGGGTCGACGGGCGGCGGCGATCCAGAGTTTGCTGGCGACAGCCAAATTGAACGGTATCGAGCCGAGTGTGTGGTTGAAAGACACGCTGGAGAAGCTACCGACCTGGCCGAATAGCCGGCTGGATGAGTTGCTGCCGTTGAGATCAGCTGCCGAGTAAAGGTGGCTGGGCTGGAGGCTTACCTTAAGTGCACTTTCTGTTCCGTTGCTCCCCAAACCCCAGTAATTGGCTGGCCCGACTGCCCAGCAGCGAACCGGCCTGGAAGTAGCCCATCACCGTGCTCACACTGCGGTGCTCGGTCATCGCCATCACCTCACCGAGCGGCACGCCCTGGCGTCCCGCCTCGGTGACGAAGCCTGAGCGCGGCCCAGTCCCCGTCGAGCCCGGCCAATGCGGCGCGGCGTTTGACAATCCGCGCAACCTAGTCGCCGCTCAGGCCACTCGCGCCGACCCGCCCTCCCTTGTACAACCGGCGAAACAGGGGGTCGCTGCTGGCGGGGGCCGTCGCAAGCCAAGCGCTGAGCGCCTGAGCTGCCGGACCCAGTAGCGGTTTTTCTCGACGGACACCGCCGGTGCCAGTCTTGGTCGCGCCCAACGTATACAGCCAGGTCTCGGCGTCCAGGCGACGCAAGTCTTCGACTTGCAGACCAATCACTTCCGAGCGGCGCCGACCGCCGCCACTCCAGGCCAGCAGCAATAGCGCACGATCGCGCACACCGTGTACCCCATCGGTGCAGGTGACGAGCATCGCCTGCAATGGCTCCAGGACCACGGCAGTTTTCTTGCGCTGTGCCACCCCCTGGCGAACTTGGGCCTTGTGCGCTTCACGCAATAAGGCCGTCACCGCCGGCGTTTCGGTCGGGTTGTCCCATTGCTTCAAACGATGCCACTTGGCCAGGACAGCGAGGCGATGGCTGACAGTACTGAACGCCAGGGGCCAAGCTTGCCCTTGACTCCAGCCGCGACCAGGGCGGCATCGAGGTCTGCGGGTAGCAGGTGGCTCCAACCGCCGTCGGTTTCCGGGCGGGCGAGGTGATCGACAATGAACTGCACGGCGACCTCCGGCGGCAGGGGGTGGTCGCCAAGCGTGCGCCGGTAGCGTAGGCGCAGCCAGGAGGACCAGTAAGTGAGGGCGCTTTGGTAGCTGCGCACGGTATTGGCGGCCGTGCCGGCGGCGATGAAGGCCTCGGCGGCGGCACGGGTACTGTCGGCCAGTTCTTGCAGTGCCAGTGGCCCTAGGTGATCATCAAAAATGAGAATGTCATCTCGCAATATCAGCGACATAGATAGAACGTGTCATTTGAATTGAGGAGCAGAGTGCAACAGAATTGAGAGTTAGGTCGTGGATATCTTCAGATTTGAGAGTCACAAGTACGGGATGATCGTCCTCGTAATATTCTTTTAATGCGTCGTAATCTCGTTGTACGCATCCAGCTGCGTCACCACTGTCGGCCCCAATACCAATCGACAAAAATCCAGCACTAGTAATGGTTCACAAGGTAGGAGCTTGGGTCCGTAAAGTTTCAGCAACTGGGTCAATACTATGCTGGCGATAACACTGAGTACCCCGATGGAGCAATGAATTCCTGCTGTCTGTGTCAAAGCCACAGCAGAGCTAACGGACATGAAAAGGCTATTCAGGAGAGGACAGATATGTACTGCTCAATATATTCGCGTGATTGCAGATGAGTTTCCGAGTGATCAATGATTCTGAATAGCTGATTTCACGATTTTTGAAAGTGCTTTTTGAGCCTGTCGTGGTGGCGTCAATCAGTATCCGCAAGACTGCTGGAAGCTCTTTTGATCTCGATGGAATGTGGGTGCTGGGCGCCGCGCAGGGCAATACCCGCGAACGACGCGCTGGCATCCACATACCGCAACGCGGACGTCATGTCCTTCCAGCCGACGTAACTCATTAATCCCTTAATGTACCAGCCATTGGCCGATGCCCATGTCGCAAATCCCCGTCGCATCGAGTGACTGCTATAAAGCTCGGCAGGCAATCCTGCTTCTCTCAAGATCCGACGCAGCAACGGGATCAGGCTATGCGGCTGCATGCCTCTGCCTGACAAGTTGCCCCAGCGATCAATTCTTTGGAACACCGGGCCTGTCGCGATTCCGGCGACTGTTATCCAGTTGAGGTACGCCTCTACTGGGCAGAGCATGGCGAGCGCAGGCGTGTGGAAGGTTGTTCCTTCGTGCTGTCGATCACTCTTGGTGTAGGGCAGGTAAAAAGTAACACCTTCGCCGCTGATGGCTTGCGTGTTATCAACCGTCAGTCTAGCCAGCTCATCGCCCCGAAAACCACGCCAGAACCCGATCAAAATGATTGCCACCGAGCGACGGTGCCGCATCAGCGATTTGTAATCTGCGCGCTCAATGGCAGATGCAGCCTCTCCTTCAAGCCAGGTGACGGATTGCTCCAGGTGTTTCAGCAAAAGCGGTGCTGCCTGTTTAACCTGCGCAGGGTGCACAAGCCTGATGCCTTTGATCATCTGCCGAACGTCAGGCGTCTTGGTCGGATCAGGGAAGCCCTGCGTGATGTGCCACTGCGCCAAGGCTGCCAAGCGCTGCTTCAGCGTGTTTACAGAGAGCTTGCCAGCGTACTCCGCCAAGTAGCGAACGACGCCCGCGGCGGTAGTGGGCAAATACCCAGCCCACGTCACCTCAAAGTGCTCAATCGCCGCCCGGTAGCTCTTCCGCGTGTTTTCCCGGGTGCCGGCGTTCAGGTATCTATCTGCCTTCTCCAACGTACTTCGCCTTCGAATTGGTAGCGCGTGCGACTTGCATGCGCTTATAGGATCTTTTTGAGTTCCATGAGCAGTCAAGAAGCCATAAGTCTACATTATGGCTTTCTATAAAATGGATATCAAATCCATCGTTTCGATGATAATGTGACACGTAATTACATGACATGTATAACGATACGAAATCGTAAGAGTTCTGATGGCCCGCGGCGGCCAAAGGCATATTCCCAAGCATTGACGCCGTTCGTGTCGAGCTGGGTAATACGGGTTCAAAAACCACTATCTCCCGGTATCTGAAAGAGATCGAATCCTTTGATCCACGCCCGCCTTCCTCGCGAGAACGCATGGGGGAAGAGCTTTCCACGATGGTTGAAAGCCTACTGGATCGGTTGATGGAGGAGGGCGATGAATCGATCGAACAGGCTCGATCAGCCTTCGCTTTACAACGCACAGGGCTTGAGGCTCAAATCGCCAATCTACAGTCGGAACTGGCCTCTGCACGGAGGCAGTTAGAAGCACAGCAAACTGCCATTGAAGCTCAAACTGCTGACCTTCAAACTACGCAGTCTTCTCTCCAAGCGGAGTTGACACGTAATGCCGGGCTTAGTCAGCGCTGTAGTGATCTGGATGCCCAAGTCAGTGACAAGAATAAGCAGATCCAATCCCTCGAGGAGAAGCACGTTCACGCGCGCGGGGCGCTTGAACACTACAGGGAGTCGGTCAAGGAGCAGCGCGAACAGGATCAGCGTCGGCATGAGTCGCAGCTTCATGAATCGCAGGTCGAGCAGCGAAAACTGCGGGAATCGCTGGCGGTCAAACAGGATGAGTCCACACGCCTCAACCGCGACAATGGGCGTCTACTCGGAGAGTCGCGCCAACAGGTGAAGACCTTGAACTCCCAAAGCGATCAGATAAAGGCCCTGACTGCCCAGGTACAGGCGCTTGTGCTAGCGGAAGCTAGGGCAGGGGCGATCATAGATCTTCAAAAAGGCAGCGCCCGAGAGTTGAGCGACGAACTCAAAGCCCTCCGTACCTCTGCGGCGCAGACTGCCGCTCGTGAGGCAGACTTGGCTAAGCTTGTAGATGGTCTGAAAATTCAGCTTGAGCACCGCGCGGAAACCCAGTCCGAGCGGGAGAAAGATTCATCCCCTGAGATTGAGCGTCCGACACCGGAGAACCAGGATACCCCGGCGCCAACAGAAGCCCATTCGAAGCGAAAAGGGAGACAGTCATGACAGCTGTACCTAGCACTGCGCCACAGCCGTTCGAAACAAACAATCAGTTGCAGCGGGCGCACGAAAAGATCAATCAATTGGTCTTCGCAGGTCGTTTGCATATATTGCTACCCCGAAATCATACGGGTAGCCGCGTCGGTATACCTACAGCTTAACAAGCTATACCTGCAGCTTAATAAGCTTATACCGGCACAACTGTGCACTTCTCACCGCCCGAAGGTAGATCTATGGCAATTGAATTAAGTGAAGAGGAAATGCGTAAAGCACTCTTCGGAACCAGTACGGATACCGTGACACCACCCGTGCCATCGTCAGCACCTGCGTTACCTATACTCCAATCAGCTGCAAGCCAGTCGCCTCAAGCAAAGAAAACGAGTGGTTACCATACCTCGAAGCTGCGGGTGACCTTGCACGTGTCCAAGGTGTACGAGGGCGATGTTGACGTGTTTGTGCTCGAATCAAGCAGCCTCAGTAAGCTGGTCGCTGAGCAAGAGGCCAAAGCCGCGGCGAAGAAGAAAAAATATAAGTATCTGGAGCTGGTCTCAGTCGAATCCATTTCGAAATGACGCCCCACCCTGCCGCGGCCACTTAGAACTTACCGAGCCGATGGTCGGAGCCGATTCTCCATTGACCGCTTCACGGCTGAGTCGGTTGCCAAAGTGGGCGCAGCGTTTGCCGGTATGAAGCTTGAGCCCGCCCCAGTTGTAGACTCATACAGCAAGCTTGCGCTCAAACTCCATCGTGTGAAGAATGAGGAAGGCGAGGAAGGTATCGAAGCGCGGGTGTTTAGCGGACGAACGTTTTGGATTTAGCAGCTCGATAACATCCTTAAGAGCACAATCCATCGCATACCAACTCATCGATGGGCCATCCTGCAGGCTCCACCTGGAATCACCTGGCCAACCACCGATAATCCGTTCATGCGGTTGGGCGTTGGAGCGAACGGGAAACTGAGCCTTGAAGGTGGCTGGCCGTAGTAGCTGCGCCAGGATATTTCGCGAAAAACCCCGTCCCGGAACACCCTCGCGATCTGGCAGCACACCGCTGTATTGATATCCGCTTTCCCACCTATGACGGCGTGGACGCATGGGAGTTCGAAACCGGCGTCTGAATCCCAAGACTGCGCAAGGTGCTGACAATCGTCAGCCCGTCAAAGTCCGGCAGCATGCGATCCAGCGTAATGGCGTCGTAGCCGCCTGCAATCGCCAAGGCGAATCCCTCGCGTCCAGTGGCGGCCCACTTTGAGCTGAATCCGTGGCGTTGGAGTTCAGCGACGATGATTTCGGCCGTCACCTGATCGTCTTCAATAACCAACGCATTACTCATGACTTCCTCCATTTGTACGTATTTTCGGCGCTCCCGACTCAATGGCGACACCCAGTGCAAGCGAACCTTATTGGTCCAAGTTGCGCGCGAATACTAACTATTTCTTAACCCACCTTAACCCGGTCATCTCGCCTGCACGGATATATTCGCAATAACAGCCGAACGCGCTGACAGACATGAGGGTAAATAATGACAACCTATCTGGCTTTCTTCTTGCTGACATTCGCTTTGGTAGGCGCTCACACAAATTGGCTTACCCACAAAATAAATCGACGTGATGGGGCCACTGAGCCGGGAGTGAATAGCTATAGTTATCTGGTCACTGCCGGTTGGACGTGACCGTTTAACCCGTTAATCTTGTTTTTGCATGTTATTGAACCTCAACAACGGGAATCCGCTCGGGTGATCAAACCGATATTGCTGATACGTCGTCGCTTTGCCTCGATCCGATGGCGTACTCGGGTGACACTCTGGGTCGCTGCTACCCTCGCAGGGTTGCTGGTAGTGATGTTCGCCCGGTTGGCTGACCTGGCGCTGATGCAGTTCGCCCAACAGGCCGCCGCCCGGCCGTGGCTGCCGTTTATCTACACGCCGCTGATCGGCATGTTTGTGGCGTGGATGACCTCGCGTTTTTTTACAGGGGCTCAAGGTAGCGGTATTCCCCAGGTGATCGCGGCTACGCGGTTGGCCCACCAATGCAAGCCCGTGAATAAGTTGGTATCGTTGCGTCTGGCCTTCGCCAAGATAGGGCTCGGTACCCTGGCCCTGACCGGTGGTTTTTCAGCGGGGCGAGAAGGGCCTTCGGTGCAAGTCGCCGCCTCGGTCATGCATTTCTTTCATCGTTACCTGCCCAACGCACGCATCATTCGCCCTGAAGACCTTATCCTGGCCGGTGGCGCGGCGGGTATTGCCGCCGCCTTCAACACGCCCTTGGCCGGTGTGGCCTTTGCGGTAGAGGAGCTGGGGCGCAAGTTGGAAACCCGCACCAGCGGGGTATTGCTCAGCACGATCATTTTGTCGGGTATGGTCGCGATAGCCTTGCAGGGCAACTACAACTATTTCGGACACTTCGACGTACAAGAGGCCAATCTCGATATCGTTCTTCCGATACTGGCGATTGGTATTGGCTGTGGTGTTATGGGGGGATTGTTCAGTCGGATGCTCCTATGGCCACAGCGGTATCGCAGTTTTGTCGTCTGGGAATGGCGCCGCCTGCATCCAGTCTGGTTCGCAGGTGGCTGCGGCATGATCGTGGCGATTCTCGGTTGGCTCAGCGGTGGGATGTCCTTTGGCAGCGGTTACGGGATCACCTCCCAGATCATCGTGTCCGATGTTGGTTTGCCGTGGCACGCGCCGATTACGCGTTTTCTTGCGACTGTCGTGACTTATTTTTCCGGCATTCCGGGCGGTATTTTTGCCCCCTCTTTGGCGGTAGGCGCCGCTGTCGGTGCCAATGTCGCTGAATACTTCGCCTTGGCGGCACAGCCCATCATTGCACTGTGCATGGTGGGGTTTCTGGCAGCAGTCACGCAATCGCCGATCACCTCTGCAATCATCGTGATGGAGATGATCGACAGCCATGGCATGGTCATTAGTCTGATGGCTGTTGCACTGATTGCCAAAGCAGTCAGTGCCAGGATGGGCCCCGAGCTCTATCAGCAGTTGGCGCGTGGCTTTCTGCAATCGGACGGCAGTGGCGCCGCCGCGCAAAAAGCCAACACGTAGATTGGGTCAGTGCAGCAGCGGTCGCGCGGCTGCTCTGAGCTTGTGCCGGTCCTCTTCGAGTACAAGCGCAGTGTTCGCGTGCTTGAGCAGCAGTTCTGCGTACCGGGTACAGGCACCCCTGAACATCGCCGGGTTTATCTGTGCCAGGCTTACAAGGGCCTTCATCATGCGCAGGTCGACTTCCACTAGACTCGCGCCATCTCTGGCAATCGGTGCGAAGAAGTCATCGAACAGGTCATCCACGGTCAAACCGCGCAGATAAACGTGCTGGCAGTCAGCGTCGATTTTCGCGGCAGGTTCTTTAGGTGTACCCCAACATGTCAGGCTTCTGACGCCGCGCCCAATTACGTCAATGGCGGTGCCGGGGTCATTGACGGCCGGCGACAAGGCGCGGGAGGCGATCTCCGACAACACTGACAAGCCGAACCGGGGATCGTGTTCGAACGTTCGACGCACGCCGATAGCCAGGGTAGCAATGATTTTTTCGTTTCTCGACGCCAGTTCCTCCCCGCGTGCCTTGCTCAAGCTAACGGTTCTTGCGAGCGGCATGCCGATATGCACAAAGCTTCCCGGCAAGACGTCCATAAATATCTGTATCTCGTCTGTGTTGGCGATCACGCCTAACGCCTGAACGTCAATGTGCTGGACGTACCCCGTGTGGAGGCTTGTGATGATCAGCGCAGAACTGGGGATCACTGACTCGCAAGGGTAGGCGGCTGCCCCCAAATGCGGCCATTGGACTCGATTGTTAATGGCATCAATGGCTGCCTGCTCGACA
The DNA here is from genome assembly GCF_045447295.1 of Pseudomonas sp. O39. Taxonomy (NCBI): domain Bacteria; kingdom Pseudomonadati; phylum Pseudomonadota; class Gammaproteobacteria; order Pseudomonadales; family Pseudomonadaceae; genus Pseudomonas; species Pseudomonas sp. O39. Next base: position 4,609 of record NZ_JBJGXV010000039.1, on the reverse strand, counting down.
CGGTCAATAGTTTCTCCCACCCGCCCAAGCTTGGACAAATGATCGATCCAGCGCAACAGCGTGTACACAATCAGAATGACCACTGCGATGGTTACCGCGAATAGCAAAACTCTCCCTTGTTTACCGTAGGCGCCGGTACTCAGCGCAATGATCCCAACCAGGCTGAACAGGAAGGAGCCGATAAAGGTGGCCAGGGCATTTTGTGTCGTGCTGTCTTCCATCACCAGTGTAGTGGCGCGGGGCGTCACGCCGCTGCTCGCCGCACCGTAGGCGGTGACCATGGTGCTTAACGAAAAGGTCGTCACCGCGAGCATGCTTGAGGCAATGATGCCCAATATCTTATCGACGGCGTCGGCACCGATGCGGGCGGGCAACGATTCGGGAATATAGTCCTTGAAGACTACGGCGAGTAACGCGGTGGCAATACCCAGCAAGGAAAACAGACTCGCCCTGAACCACAGCCGTTTGGTCAATTGGTGTAGCACCCAGCGCCAACGTGCGAGCATTTTTTATACCTTCTGCAAATAACACGATGTGACCCACCGCAAGGATTCAGGGAAACGAAGGCGGTAAGCTGATTATCCTTAATGGAGTCTTTTGTCGGGCCGAGGGTTCATCCAGCGTCCTTAGTTGTCGCACACGGAATGACTCGCTTGACCAATTTACCGATCGACATGCCTTGGATCAGGACAGAAAAAACGACCACCAGGTACGTCAGAGAAACCACGATATCGCGAGCCGCGCCTGGGGGCAGCGACAACGCTAATGCCACCGATATCCCACCACGCAGGCCTCCCCAGGTCATCACACTCCAGGCACCTTCCGGTAGGCGGAAGCGTTTACCCAATACCGCAATGGGAACCCCTACAGTCAACAATCGTGATAACAAGGTCAGCAATATGACCAGCAGGCCCGTGGTGAGCAACGGGTTGGAGAACTGGATCAAAACGACTTCCAAACCGATCAATACGAACAGCACAGCGTTGAGTATTTCATCGATCAGTTCCCAAAACATGTCCAGGTTTTTTTCAGTCTGCTCGGACATCGCATGGGAACGCCCTTGGTTACCCACAATCAGTCCCATCACCACCATCGCCAATGGGCCGGAAACATGGAACTGAGTGGCGATTGCATAGGCGCCGAGAACCGCGGCCAGGGTGATGAGCACTTCCTCCTGATAGCTATCGATACTCTTGAGCATTCTGTAAGTGATATAGCCCGCGCAGGCGCCTAACAGAGCACCGCCTCCGGCTTCCTTCAGTAGCAGCTGCGATGCGCCGATAACCGACGGTGTCTCCCCGCTGGCAATCATTGCGACGATCAGCGAAAACAGCACGACACTCACACCGTCGTTGAACAGTGACTCACCGGAAATGACCAGTTCCACGCTATGGGGCGCGCCGGCAGATTTCAGAATGCCCATCACGTCGATGGGGTCGGTGGGGGAGATCAGCGCGCCAAACACCAGGCAATAAGAGAGCGGTAGCTGCAGTTCTGTGAGGGACAACAGCGCCCAGAACCCGAAGCCGATGAAAAAGGTTGAGAGCGTTGTCCCTACCACCGCCAAGATTGCATAGCCTTTCGACCGAATATGTCACAACCACATGACTCTTTGTGGGCTAAAATTTGTTTGATTGAGTGCAATGAACAGGTTTGCGAGGGCCAGATTAATGGTCCAAGGCTTATTTATGCGATCCTGTTTGTCGTGAATGCCAAAGCGATCCACGAACGTGGAAGTAGCCTGATTCATCCCGATGACGCACTAGTTTTTTCACAGCAAGCAATTCTTGGGTGCGATCTGATCTGATAGTCAGCTCTACAGTTCAGCGCTCATCGCTGTTAGGGCGTGAGGTCGCGCTGGCGATTACCGCATCGATGGCGATCGTGAGAGTGCGGCGCGTCGGTTAGAGCCAATGGTGGCTGAACCTGTCGCAGACACGCCCAGTGAGCTACTGGATGGGCTTGCCGACCTTGTAGTGGCGTTTGCCGCGATCGGGGACTTATGACGAGCTCGGCAACTGTTGGCGTCGGTACATGAGCATTCGCAGCGGATCCCGGACAACGGGCGCCACGCACTGCACAGTTGATGCGGCAGGCTGAAGGCATGAGAAAAACCGAAGGTGCATCCGCTGCCTATCGTCTCGCGAGGGTTTTGATTCAAGAGGCGATGAGCTCCAGCGCACGCTATGAGTATGAGGTTGCCCAGTCCCTAGGGGGGGCTCATAGGTTGGTCGAGTCGGATTGACGTGCTCACGACCGAAATGCTCCGCCCACGCCCAGACTTATTACATGCATGCGTGGCGGCATGGTGCGGGTTGTTTTTACCCTATTATGCAGAACCGCACTCTTGATCTCCGAAACATATCGTTGCATTCATTTATGTCGCCTCCGCTGTGGCAGGACGGCAGTCGATCAACGATGTCGTCTTGACCTTGCAGCGTGCCATTGAGTTGGACAGCCGAGCGCAAGAGCGACTCCCGTCGCTGATACGTCTTTGAAATGCCGCTGCTCGACATAGCTATCAGAGTCAGCAACTGGATGCTGCCATTCGACGATGGAAAGCTGACGCACCACCCACACGGGACTACAGCACTCCGCAGAAATACGATGACGCCTCTAGCCTCGAAGAGTTACAGCAAGCATTTGTAGCGGACGCGACGAAAATTGATTTCCATGCGCCATACCGCTTCTTGCCTATAGCCGAAACGGCCCCGCTTGAGCAGGTCGTACAGATGTACAAGGAATGGGAGATGCTAAAAACAAGTGAGCGCTGCAGATTCATGGTTGTGGAGCGGCTCGCGTCGGTGGTTTGCTCGATCAATTGTGGGCGAGGCTGGCCGAAAGGCTGAGTGGCGAGACTCGCCTGCCGACGTTGCCGGCGGGGGGCTCACAGGCCTTTGTCGCCGTGTGGCAACAGGCGATTCATCTAGCACAGGGCGTTGCTGAGCAGGCGTTGTCCGAACAACTTCAGGTTTTGGACTCCGAACGCGAGCGAGTCGCCTTCGTCGAGGGCCAGGCTCGTCAGGACGCCGCGCTCGCTCGGCAACATCCGATGGCCGCTCAGGCAGCACAGCCCAGAACATCAACAATAGTGTGGTTCGTCCTTACTATGCCTATGTAGCGGCTACTCGACAGCGATCGCCATCAACTCGCAGTTGCCACCTGATTTGGCCCAACAGCAAGTCAACCCCATCGCGCTTCAGGGTTTCAGCCTGCCTATCGGCCAGAACGGTTTGTTCCGACTGAGCGGGCAGGGCGCCAGCAGCGGGCAGGCTGCTCAAGCCAATGCAGGGCCGCAAAGCTGGACCCTTGGCGCTGCGAGCGTCGGTTTGGCGCAACGCCAACAGAATCTTCCCGAAACCCAAGGTCGGACGATTCAGTTGGAGGAGGTCACCCAACTCGCCGCCAACAACCGTCAGGTCTCGGTGACGGCCCGCGAGGCCAGCGGAATCAATGCCAGTGCCAGCGCCATTAACGTTGCCAGCGTGGGCAGCGCCGACGTAGGAACGCTGCAACCTGGCCGCACCAGCGGCGGCACGATCAGCCATGTCGATGGCATCAATGCCCAGAACGCCGTTGACGGCTCCCGGCCGGCGGTCGATGTATCGCGTCCGAACGTCGACCTTTCTGGCCTGACACCCGCCGAGCGCGATGCCCGAATTGTGCTGACCACACCCGATGGCACAGCGTCTGGCAGCGCTCGCCCCGACCTGAACGTACCGGGCCTGTCGACCGTGGATCGCGATACCCGCGTTGTGGCCATTGCGCCGGGAGCTCACGCCCCGACCTCAGCCTGCCAGGCCTGACACCGCTGGCCCACGATGCACAGGTTGCCGTCGGCACACCACCGCCGTCCGTGGTGGGTCCGGTAGCGCCGGTGCCGCATGAGATCCTCGCGGTCAGCTTGCTGGGCCGCTCTTCGTCAAGCATTCCCAGCAACAGGTCTTGCAACAACTTAAGTGTCTGCAATGGCTGACGTAGGTCATGACTCGCAGAGGCGAGAAAGCGTAAGCGATCGGTTCTCGCCAGTTTGGCGTGCTGCATGGCTATTTCGAGCGCTTGGGCCAACTTTTTTTCTCGAATAACCGTTCTTTATTTTTCGCTGAAAGCGCCTCGTAGCAGCTATTCCCTTGATTGCGGACGCACGTAGCCCGCGCGCGATGCATTTGCCGAGGCGAGATCCAAAAGTTCGATAGGGCGAAGTTTTGAGCGGAGTTACGCCAGGTCCAGTTGGGCAACAGGCAGGTCAATGATGTGAACAGGGCGGTCGTAGTATTCTGAAATCCTCATGAATGCGTATGCATATGTGCAATATTTACTTGCGTTAATGCATATTTTCGCCTACGGTTACTTCGAGTTAGATCGAAACGTGCCCTCGAATTGGGGAGTATCTAAACGTCGACAGCTCAGCAACACCGCTGCACCTTTACACGTTGGACACGTGTTTTCATTCATGGAGGATTGAAAAATGTTAACCCCTGAAACAACCCGATTCACCGGCGACACACAGCCCAACTGCCTGATCGGTCATCTGCTCGACCCACAATTGGTCGAAGTCGAAGCGGCTCATCAGCCTAAGGCAATGGCGGCCGCCAGCCTTAGTTTTAGT
>NZ_JBJGXV010000038.1:0-29808 GCF_045447295.1 Pseudomonas sp. O39 | reverse complement strand
GCTTGCGTTGTTCAAACCCGCTGCTGATCAGGCCCGTAAGCGCTTTGACGCGGATACCAGTGGGCTCTTGGGTAGTTAAACCCTAAGGCTAAAAACCCGGACGTCGTCCGGGTTTTTTATTGAGGCGATTCAGGTAACTTCGTTTATTTAAACGTAAAATAATTTGTGACGATCGACGCGAATTCGCAGGCGGCATCGTCGATTCTTTGAGTTGAGATCTAATAACTGCGCAGCATAATCATGAATAACCGCAAATTTCCATTTAATGCAAGTCCCGCAGCATGGCTTATACAGACTTTTTCCCAGCGTTCTGCGTTTTTTTGCTACTGGTTTCAGTTAATACTTTTTCCTGTTTCCACTGGCGACGTAAAGAGCTTATTTTCTTAAATGCACGCCTGGAAGTATTAATCCACCCAGTTGGCTTCGGATCTACCAGCATGCTAAGCGCTCGTGTATAATCCAGTGCCAGACCTGGCGTCCAAGCCATGGTTTGCGCACGTTTTCGAATTTGAATGGCAACCCATAATTCTGGAGTGCCGAATATTATTCCTAAAGTACGATACAGGCTGTATTGCCCACATATACGCCCTACAGATCCCTCTACAGCGGCCTCAAGAACTTGTATCACGCTGCTGGAACAATTGCGATGGGTTAGATTGTAGGTGGTGTCCTTACGAAACTCTTCCCAAAACTCACCCAAACGCTGTAGGTCATAGTTAAATATCCTTACTTTTACTGTAGAAGGACACCATGCTTGCGATTCCGTAAGGTAATCAGGCTGAAATTCGCCCGGCATGTTGTTATCTTCGGTGGCTCGCAACATTCGGACAAACTCGTCAGGAGAATGGTCTATGTCTTCTGCCGGGTACAGGCTAACGTAAAGACCATTGGGTGCTTCCAGCGCAGCGTGGCCCGTTGAAATAACGCCATTCTTGTCCACAGCAGCTATATAGCGCTCTATCAATGGGCGGTGCACAACCTCGCCATCAGCCACACCAACAGGCGTCCATATATGAATTGTCAGTGCCCGAGAGGTTTCCTCTATAAGGTTTGTACATGCTTCTTTCTCTTTTTCAATTTGCTCAGGATTGTAAATTGCAGAGTGAGGAGTTAATGCAGGGTTAGATGTCATCCTGCGGACCCGGCCAGAAACAATCAACATATTCCAGCCTGCAAAAAACAACCCTAATCCAAGGCAAAAGGGTACAGTACCAATATAGTTTGTGGGGTAAGGTTGAAAGAAGAAGACGGCCAAGGCAAGTTCTACTACCCCTCCGGAAATTGCAAGGCGCCAAGTGCGGTATCGGACAACATAAGCGGATATAATTTGCAGTAGTCCATCGATTAAAAACAGAGTGCCAAATATTATCGATAGAATGAAGTTTCCATGATGATGGCCAGCCAAGATCAGTGATGCTGCAATCACGAACGTGAAGCCTTTTAAGTACCGAAGCTTGCGCTGCCCCCCTATCCCGCTGTGTGCGACGATCAATGTTGCACTGCCTTCAATCAACAGCAACCATGCGAAAAGGCTTATAGGGAAGTATAATGCCCCATCAAGCGCATCAATGAAGACTATGCTGCCTGACAGTGCAAATATAGCGCCTATTGTTGTCATGATGTGCCAATTTGAACGAAGATAATCAACGCCTAGTAATAGCATGACGAGTCTGACCATTTTACAGCCCTCAACGTGAGAATTAGTAAATCAAACCTGCAATGGTCATTTGCCGATTCGGCGTTTTTGCAGTGAGCATAATAGGAATGTTCCGCAAAGTAGTGCTGCGAGGAAGGGTAAGACATGGGTCGACAGTGATATCGCCATGCCTCCGAGGGTAGGGCCAAGCAAGGCTCCTATTACCCATGCGATCGACATAGCTGTGTAAATTCCGGGTAACTCCCCTCCTTTAAATTGTTGCCCTATTATAGTGTGATCATAATGGTGTAAATACCTATAAACATGCCACCCCAAAAGAAAAGTAACGCATAAGTCAGCTAAATCTGCATAAGTGCCTGCAAACCTACCACCTCTCGGGACCGCTATGCTTTTTAAACGCAACCTCACACTTTGGATTTTAGACATAGCGAATCGGCTCCGAATTCCGCAGGGCTATGAGCACAGTAATAGTCGCGCCTAGCTCGCATATTAAACTGAAACTAAATTCATGCAAATAAGCTTTTATGTCTTCAACGAAACGTTTAATCCTGCTAATCCAGGAATTGAGGCATGAGGGGGAATGCATGTGAAAGTGTGTATGCTTGGCATGCCAAACCTTGACGGCCAGGTACGTGTAGGGCGTGTAGTTGCCTACGATCAGACGCTGCTGAAAGTGCTTGAGCATTTCATCAAAGGTCTTCTTGAAAAAATCCGAGAACTCCTGAAGGCTTTGCTGGCGCTTGAGCCTACTGATCAAGCTTGCCTGAAGATAGCCTAGGGGCATAAATAAGTTGACCCTGCGATGGTGCGCATAATCGTAGGTTTGATTTCGGATGTGAGCGATGCCAAGTAGTAGTCCCTGCTGAATTTTCTCATTACAGCAGAGCATCTGTGACTTATCTGGCGGATCAATGCTCAGTCCGATTAAGTCCAAGAATTTCTTTTGATAAATCGCTCCTTTGGACCGCTTGAGGGTTTGGGTCAAGTACGGTTTCAGGTCGTTGGCGACCCATAGTTTATGGACGCTGGTAGCAGATCTTCCGGCCATTCTTGCCTTGTTGGGGTAACTCCACCACTGCTCAGCGTACGGTGTCCAAGTGTACCTCTCTAGATCAATGTTTACGGCACCACTCGCCGGTTCGTCAAGCAAACTCACCAATCGCGGGATTTGCAATCGCTGGACCCAACTGCCTATTGGCCGTGAAAGCCCGATCAGACGAGCGATCTCTATCCGCGGGCAACCTCGATCTGCCAACCGGATCTCTCGGGCAGGGCGACGGTCGCGCAGACCGAAAGTGACCGAACTAACTCGGCGTCTCAGCTTTGCCTGCTTTTCTGGGCTGGAAATGATTTTCTGAGCGTTCACGTTCCACTCCTTGATCGCTTGATCATTGACGAAGTTTAGTCAAAATTCAAAGAAAAAGGTCACTAGAACAGCACGCAAGTTCTAAGCCCAATGCAAGCATGATAGCCGACATAGGTTAAAGTCTGAGGCCACGCAATTGGCGCAAGCATTCCATGCCGAAACGGGCATCACCGCTCATCCCGACAGGTTCGCCAAGGCGTTGAAACTGGCCGGGATTATTCGTGTTAAGGAGCGGCCCAAGGGCAGCTTCCAGCCTCCCGAGCCTCGTAAGTCTTATGGCTACACCGAGGTACACCGACGTCAGTCGCCAGAGCAACGCTACCCCAGTTGTCTTACCGACGCAGAATGGGCGCTGGTCGCTGATTTGTTTCAAATCTCAGGAGGGCGTGGCGTGCCGCCCCGTCACTCCCGGCGCACACTGCTCGAGACTTGCTGCTATGTCGTGCGCACGGGTTGCTCGTGGCGAATGCTGCCTCGCTAGTTCCCGCACTGGGACAATCTCTATAAAACCTTCAGACGGTGGAGCGCGCAGGGCAAGTTTGAGCAAATGCATGATCGGCTTCGTGCCCAATGGCGAGAGCGGGAGGATCGTGATGAAAAGCCGTCAGCCGCTATTCTGGACTCTCAATCGACCCGTAGCTCTCCTCAAGGCGGCGAAAGCGGCTACGACGCAGGCAAGAAGGAAAAAGGGCGCAAGCGCAGTGTGATCGTCGATACGCTGGGCCTGCTTTTGGCGGTGAGCATTAGTGCAGCCAGCGTGCAGGATCGCGACGCGGCGGACGACGCAGTGACGTCCTCAATGGGCAAATACCCGTCATTGAATACACTGTTCGTCGACAGCGCCTACGCCGGAAAGTGGGCCCAGCGTATACAGCACACTCATTCGCTTGAGGTTGAGGTCATCCGGGGGCCAAACAATCGACGTACCGGGAAATGGCATTCAGAACAAGGTGACTTGTTCACGGCAGCGCCTGCTCCGACCAGCTTTGTGGTTATGCCCGAGCGGTGGGTGGTGGAGCGGACACATGCCTGGAACGAGAGAGCTAGGGAAGCTCTGAAGAAGACTTCCAAATTTGGCAGAATGTCTGATCTCAACCGCCGAGACGCCTGATGAAGCAAATGTCCTTCGCCGATGCCGAATACGCTGGCAAACGTAAGCAAACCCGCCGTGAGCGCTTTCTGATCGAGATGGATCAGGTCGTGCCGTGGAAAGGCCTGATTGCGTTGATCGAACCCTATTATCCTAAGGGTGAAGGCGGTCGTCCGGCGTATCCGTTGATGGCCATGCTGCGGGTTCATCTGATGCAGAACTGGTTCGGCTACAGCGACCCGGCGATGGAGGAATCGCTCTACGAAACCACGATTCTGCGCCAGTTCGCCGGACTGCATCTGGATCGGATTCCGGACGAAACGACGATCCTCAACTTCCGCCGACTGCTGGAGAAACATGAACTGGCCGGTGGGATTTTGCAGGTCATCAACGGCTATCTGGGCGACCGTGGCTTGTTGCTGCGCCAGGGCACCGTGGTCGATGCGACGATCATCCATGCGCCGAGTTCGACCAAGAACAAGGACGGTAAGCGCGACCCCGAAATGCACCAAACGAAGAAAGGAAACCAATACTTTTTCGGAATGAAATCGCACATCGGTGTCGATGCCGAATCCGGCTTGGTGCACAGCGTGTTGGGCACTGCGGCGAATGTGGCGGACGTAACCCAGGTCGATCAGTTACTGCACGGAGAAGAGACTTACGTCTCTGGCGATGCCGGTTACACCGGCGTCGAAAAGCGACCCGAGCATCAAGATCGCCAAATGATCTGGTCGATTACCGCTCGGCCAAGCAGTTATAAAAAGCATGCAAAGAAGAGCCTGATTGGGCGCATGCGTCGCAAAATCGAATACGCGAAAGCTCAACTGCGCGCCAAGGTTGAGCATCCGTTTCGCGTGATCAAGCGCCAGTTTGGTTATACAAAAGTGCGCTTCCGGGGCCTTGTTAAAAACACCGCGCAGCAGAACACGCTGTTTGCTCTGTCGAACCTGTGGATGATGCGAAAACGATTGTTAAATGCAGGAGAGGTGCGCCTGTAATGCGGACAATGATCGCCGAAAGGCGCTTGCTCGCAGAAAAAACGGTGAATTGAGGGGAAGAAAGGTCTAATTTTCGATTAAGTCGGCGTTTTTTGAGCTTCAAGCAGCGAGGCCGCCAAAAACAGCTGCTTACTTCAGACCTTCCCTAGGGATGGTCTGAAGTAGGCAGCTATTTCTCGATTGCTGAGCCATAGCGGTTTCAAAAAACGGCAGCCGTTCAAAATCGATCAAGTCTGCCGCTTATTTCATCCATTTTTTCCGCAGCAAGCGCCTTGCAGCGGCTATTTCCCTCATTACGGGCGCACCTCTCCCGCGTCGGAGAGCAAATGTCGACGTGCCATCCACAGGTTCGACAGGGCAAACAACGTCACCATCTGAGCCGTGTTTTTCACCAAGCCTCGAAAGCGCACTTTCGTATAGCCAAACTGGCGTTTGATCACTCGAAATGGATGCTCAACCTTAGAACGAACCTGAGCCTTGGCTCTTTCGATCTTGCGTATCGCTTTGTACAACACGCTGCGTTTTCCGTGCTTCTTGTAGGTGCTGCGCCGGGCTGCAACCTGCCAGATGACTTGGCGTCCAGCATGCTCTTCGCGCTTCTCGACACCGGTATAGCCTGCATCGGCGCAGACCACGTTCTCAGCACCGTGAAGCAATTTGTCGACTTGGGTCACGTCCGCCACGTTGGCCGCAGTGACCACCACGCTGTGCACCAGCCCCGAGTCATCGTCGACACCAATGTGCGCTTTGGCGCCGAAGTAATACTGGTTGCCCTTCTTCGTTTGGTGCATTTCCGGGTCGCGTTTACTGTCCTTGTTCTTGGTCGAAGTGGGCGCATGAATCAGCGTGGCATCGACGATGGTGCCTTGCCGCAGCGACAAGCCACGGTCGCCCAGATAGCCATTGATCACGCCGAGAATGCCAGTGGCCAACTCGTGTTTTTCCAGCAGGCGACGGAAGTTGAGAATGGTGGTTTCGTCCGGGATCCGCTCCAGGCTCAGGCCGGAAAACTGGCGCAAGATCGTCGTCTCGTAAAGCGCCTCTTCCATTGCCGGATCACTGTAGCCAAACCAGTTCTGCATCAAATGAACCCGCAGCATCGCCATCAACGGATACGCCGGACGACCGCCTTCGCCCTTCGGGTAATGGGGTTCGATCAGAGCGATCAAACCCTTCCAGGGCACGACCCGATCCATCTCGATCAGGAACAGTTCCTTACGGGTCTGCTTGCGCTTACCGGCGTACTCGGCGTCGGCGAAGGTCATTTGCTTCATCATCGAAAAGCTCGGCGATTGGTGTCCGGGGATTCTGCCAAATCAGGAAGTCTTTTTCAGAATTTCCTTAGCTCTCCAGGCCACTCCTTTAATCTTAACTGCTAGGGGGCGTTCTCATTTTCGCTCAGTAGGGCCATTCGATGCCCTTGAGCTATTTGGGGTAACTGGTGAGCCGCTATAGGTTGCGTGACGATCAATGGGAGCGCATCAAGGAACTGCTGCCGGGGAAAGCCAGCGACCGTGGCGTGACCGCCCGCGATAACCGTCTATTTGTAGAGGCGGTACTCTGGATTGCCCGAACTGGCGCGCCCTGGCGGGATCTACCTGAAACCTACGGTCACTGGCATCGGGTCTATGTGCGTTATAATCGCTGGTCACGCAAGGGAGTCTGGTTACAGATCATGGCATCGCTTGCGACTGACGCTGACCTGGAACACCTGATGGTGGATGGCAGCATAGTGCGCGTTCATCAGCATGGTGCGGCAAAAAAACATGTCAGGACGCCGAAGCCATGGGCAAATCCAGAGGCGGACTGAGCACCAAGATTCACGCGGCCGTCGACGCCCAGGGGAACCCGGTACGCCTGCTGCTGACGCACGGACAAAGCTCTGAATATGGCCAAGCCAAAGCGCTGATCGAAGGTTTTACGCCCGATGCGGTACTGGCAGACAAAGGTTATGACTCAGATGCTTTCGTGGAGTTAATACAGCGCAATGGGGCTGAAGCCGTCATCCCCTCAAGAGGGAATCGTCTGAAGCCCCGAAAGCTGGATCGACATACCTACAAGGCACGTAATCTGGTGGAGCGTTTTTTCCAGAAACTGAAGCAGTACCGCCGCATCGCAACCAGATATGAGCGACTGGCAAGAAACTACCAGTCGATGCTGAGTCTTGTATCAGTCGTCATATGGCTAGCCTGATTGAGAACACCCCCTAGGGCGCTCGTCGCTAGGGGCATTGATCCGCGTGTCCATCGGCAGTTGGAGACCTGCTTTTCATCTGCAGGGCAAGCGTGCCGATGGCCACCAATGCTGCAGCGGCGCCCGCAATAGGGATGTTGGCGAGCCCGAAATGGGTAATCACCCAGCCTGCGCCGATGCCTCCCAACGCCGTTCCGAGGTTGAACGACGCAATATTAAGCCCTGAAGCCACTGCACTGGACTGCGGAATATAGTGGTGTGCTAGGCGCAGCATGCGCAGGGTCGACATGGTCACTATGGCAAAGAACACCACTCCCAATAGCCCCACCAGCGTTAACGTGGCGATCATCGAATCGCCCCAGATGTGCAAGCTCAACAGATTAAGCATCAATGCCGTCAACCCACCGAGCAAACATCGATCGGCGTCGAAGGAATCTATGAGATAGCCGCCAAGCAAATTGCCGAGAATAGAGCAGATACCGAACAGCAGCATTGCCAGGCTCAGAACCTGCGGCGGGACACGGGTGATGTCCAGCAGGAACGGCGACACGAAGGTAAAGAATGAAAAAGTCGCCACGCTCACTAGCATCGCGATCGTGGCAGCCCCCAACAGTTCGCGGTGCAACAGGGCCGCGAGGCTTTGTTTCAGGTCTGTGGCGCACTGATTCGAGGAAAGGGGTTGCTGGCGCATCAGAAGCACCAAGCCGATGGTGCTGATCAGGCCCAGGCCGCCGATGGCCAGGAACACCACGCGCCATGACCAGTAGCTGCCGAAGAAGGTGCCGATAGGCACGCCAAAGGCGATTGAAAGGGTCAGGCCCATCCATACCAACGATAGCGCTCGCCCTGCGCGCATCGGGTCGACCAGTTTGACCGCCGCGTTGGAGGCCACGGCCATGAATACCCCATGCGCGAGGCCTATGATGAAACGTACGCCATGCAAGGTCAGTACATCGGGCGCCAGACTGATGGCCACGCTGCCGGCGGCAAGCACGCCAAGGGTCAGCAACAAGACGGTTTTATCGCGCCAGTTGGCCAACAGGGCCGTGATGATCGGGGCGCCAATGGCGGCGCCCAAGGCATAGGCCGCGATTGCTGAGCCGACTTGCGAGATGGACTCATGCAAGTCCACCGAAATCGCCGACACCAAGCCAGCAACGACGAATTCGGACAAGCCGAATGTAAAAGTACAGAGCGAAAAAATGTAGATGACGGCAGGCATAAAAACTCGGCTGTGGGAAAGGGCAGGTTCGTCTCAGCGGGCTAAGTGTGCAACGCGTAGCGCCAGTTCGAGGGCTTGTTCATGGTTGAGGCGTGGGTCGACCTTGCTCAGGTAGCGTCGGGACAGGTCCTCGGGTTGCAGGTTGCGTGCGCCGCCCAGGCATTCGGTGACGTCATCCCCTGTGAGTTCCAGGTGCAGGCCGCCCAGGCGAGTGCCGTGTTCGCGATGGACGCTGAAGGCCGCCTCAATCTCGCGCATGATCTGCTCAAAGCGTCGGGTTTTAGTGCCGCACGTCAGGGTTTCGGTATTGCCATGCATGGGGTCGCACAGCCATAGCACGTTGCTGCCTGAGCGCGTGACGGCGTTGAGTAAGGCAGGCAGTGTTTTCCGGAGTTGGTCGGCGCCCATGCGGTGGATCAGCGTCAAACGACCTGGTTCGTTGCGGGGATTGAGCCGATCCATCAGCGCCAGCAAGGCATCGGGGCTGACATCGGCACCTACCTTTACGCCTATTGGATTGTGAATGCCCCGGCAGTACTCCACATGAGCGCCCTCCAGCTCGGCGGTGCGTTTGCCGATCCACGGAAAGTGCGTGGACAGATTGAACCAACCGTCGAAGCCGGGCACTTGGCGCGTCAGGGCATGCTCGTAGTCCAGCAGCAGGGCTTCGTGGGACACGAAGGTTTCACGATGCAGGAAACGGTCTGCATCGCTGCCCGCCAGCGAGGTCATGAATTGTGTGGTGTGCTGCACGCCCTGGAGGGTGCGCTGGAAGGCCTCCCGCTCGGGCAGAGCGTCGACCCATGCGGTGGGCCAGTGCGCGGGTTTGAGCAGTTCCTCGATACCGGTTTCATACAGCGCACGGACAAACCCGAGTGTTGCAGCGCCACACGCATGAGCCTGCAACAGGCGCTTCGGGTCGGCCCGGCGTGCGTGTGGGGTAAACGCGCTATCGTTGACGATGTCGCCGCGGTACACCGGCAGGGTCTGCTGCCCCAGGGTTTCACGCTCGCTTGAGCGAGGCTTGGCATATTGCCCCGCCAGGCGCGCCAGGCAGATGACTGGCATTTGCAGGCCCTGCATGAGTACTTGTGTCATTTGCTGCAGCACTTTGACCTGACTGGCTGCGGCGTCTTTGGAGCAGTGCTCAAAGGACTCCGCGCAATCGCCGCCCTGCAGGATAAAACCGTGGCCGTTCTGCGCCTGGGCGATCAGGTGCTTGAGTTGCAGGACCTTGCCGGCGTTCACCAGGGCGGGCCGCTGGGCCAGTGCGTGCAAGGTGTGCTCGAGGTCGGCGGGGAAGGGGTAGGTGGGCTGATGCAGGACTGGGCGTGAGCGCCAGGTATCGGGTGTCCAGTCAGTGGCCATGGCCTGGAAATGTGGGTGTGTCGTTAGCATTCAGCGTCTCCTTGTCTGTGCGTGAATCGGGGATCCAGCCGGCGCAAGTGCACTAAGTTGGCGTCGTGTTAAACCGACTGCCGTGGTGATGCCCGGAACTCGTTCTTGCAAAGGCGGCGGTGATAGTGCGGCGGTAAGATTCAGATGAGAAATACTATAAAAGTCTCTGTTTAATACTATTGGCGGGCCTTAGCCGCTTTTTGATGACGCGAGTATTAATCCACGGCGAACTATTTTTTAGTTGTAATTTTCGGCAGGTTGGCGTATCGCAGGGGCACGACCCTAACTAAATAAGATAGTCGAGTCGTCAAGTACCGGTTTTTCTCTCTGATATCTGCAGACTCTTACTAATAGACCGCGAAAGTATTTTACTTTATCGGTCGGCTCGCCAATTCTCGCTGGGGTTTTTTAACGAGGGCAAGTTAATGTTAGTTCATAACGATCATTACTATAGGGTTTTGCAGGGTGCCGAAAGCGAGATCCTGCGTCATGGGGAGTTGATCCCCGACGCCCCTTTCTATGAGCGAAAACTGCAGGTCGTGTGGGAGCGCGCCCGCCACAGCGAGTTCTATCGCGACCTGTGCGACTTCAGCTTCGCCGGGTTCCAGGCCTTGGCGCTGACGCCCAAGGCCAGTCTCAAAGGCTCCCCGCGTGCATTCTGCACCGTTGATTACGGCCTGGCCGCCAAGTATTACGCGACCACCGGCACCACCGGCGAGCCCACTCCCAGCCCCAGGCTCAAGGAAGACATCATCTGGAACGCCGTGTCGGTGGCGTTCCACTGGCGCCACGTCATCGAGCCCGGCTCACGGGTGGCCAACCTGATGCCTTCGGACATCGTCCCGGTGGGCGACTTGATCGCCAATGTATGCGAATACCTCGACGTTTCCCATGTGCGTGCCTACCCCTTCACCACGGGGATCACGGATTGGGAGCGTCTGTGCACGCTGTTCGAGACCTACCGTCCGACCGTGATATTCATCGCGCCTGGGGTGCTGGTGCAACTGACGCGCTATCTCAAGCAACGGCAAATGCTTGAGCGTGTCAGTGAGTCGATCAAAGCGATCATGTTGTTGGGCGAAGTCAATACCCCGCCCTTCCGGGAAAACCTCGCGCAGTGGTGGGCCTGCGATATTCACGATGCCAGCTACGGCAGCACCGAAACCGGCACCTTGGCGGCGGTGACCCAGGGCAAGGTCCAACGCTTGACCACGGGCACCAATTATTTCGAGTTGGTGAACGCCAGCGGTCAGATCGTACCCTTGAGCAATGGTGCCAGTGGGCGTCTTGTCGTCACGCCGCTGAACCTGTACGCCCGCCCGCTGTTGCGCCTGGACACCGGCGACAGTGTGACCATCACGTCCGAGTGCGCCGTGGGGTTGCCGGGCCCGACGATGATGGTCAACGGTCGCGATTCCGACGCTGTCGTGGTGTCTGGGGTGGACCTGGAAATCCGCAAGATCGAAGAAATCGTCTATGGCAACAGCAACGCCACCGGCTACCTGATCGAAGTGGACCGCACCACGGACAGCGCGAGCCTGATCCTGGAGCGCGATGTGGTCTGGGACAATGAGCTGGAGGCCGGGCTCGCACACTCGTTGCGTGAGTGTTCCGAGGAACGCATGAACCTGCGATGGGACAGGATCCTGTTCGTCAACAACCTAGCGGCGGTCAGCAAGAGTGGGGCTTCGCAGAAAAGCTGGAAAAAAACCAACCTGCGCTTCGTCGGTGGCCAGCAATGAATGCTTTCAGCCAGATTCCGCCGCGCTTTCCCGGAGGTCGCGCAGTGGTCAGCGGCCAGCCGGACCTCTGGTGCACCTATGCGGCCATCCGCAGCCTGGCCTGGGTCGATCAGTTGCAAACGGTCGACCAGCCGCAGATTCGTCGCTACATCGAGGCGCGCTTGAACCGCGATGGCGGCTACGCCTGGAGCAAAGGCATGCCTTCGGATGCCTGGGCAACGTTTTACTGCACCGAAACCCTCAACGACCTCGGCGCGCTGGAGCAGGTCTCGGAAAAGACCAAACCTTGGCTGGACAGCCTGTGGGATGGGCATGCCTACGCCATGTGCGCGGGGCAGGGCGCGGATGTGTGGGCAACCCACTATGCGGTGCGCACCTTGATCAATTTCTGTCACGGTGAAGTGAAAGCGCCGGCCGTACTGCTCGACTGGCTCAGTGCCTTGCAGTGTGAAAATGGTGGGTTGAGTTGGTCGCCGGCATTTGCCCAGCGCAACAAGGCGGACGTGCGCGCGTGCTTTTATGGGGTGATGGCCTGGAAGGCCCTCAGCCAGCAAGGCGACTGGGTGCCGGCTTGGGACATGGATCGGCTGATCGACTGGATGCAGGCCCAGCAGGTTGAAGGGGGCGGCTTTCGCTTCAGCGAGGCGGCAGACACCGCGTGCCTGTGGGCGACTTATCGCACCACCGCAACCCTTGCTGCGCTGGCGCGCGCGCCCTTGCACAGTGCCGGTTGTGTTGCGTGGATCGAGTCGTTGCGTGGCCCCGAAGGCGGTTTCGTGCGCTGGCAAGGCTATGACTGCGAAGACGTCTGGGCGGTGTTTTGTGCGGTCGGCTCGCTCAAGGCCCTGGGCCGGGATGTGAGTGGGCTGGCCCAGAGCGTCAGCCGGTTTATCCAGCAGTTGTATGTCGACAACGGCGGCTACACCTACCGTGAAAAAAGTGCAGCGGCGGACGTCTTGACCACTGCCGCCACCGTCCTGGACGGCCGCCTCACCCCGCAGGCGCGTGCCTCGGCGGTGAAGTGGATCGAGGGTTGCCAGCTGCCCAACGAAGCCGGAGTGATGTACATGCCCGGGCGGGGCGCTGAAGTGCGCTGCACCGCCTGGGCGTTGGCGGCCGGTGCGCTGCGTAACTCGCCCGAGGCCCGGCAGGCTGTGTTGGCCTGGCTGGCGCGGATCCAGAACCCCGATGGCGGTTTCGGCTTCTGGGAAGGGCGTGGCTCGGACATGGTGTCGACCGCCTCCGCGGTGTCGATCATCACCCGTCTGGGTCGCAGTGACGGCGTCGACTGTGAGCAATTGGAACGCTTTGTCCGGCGTTGCGCCATCACCCAGGAGCCCCTGGCCTTTGCCAACTTCCCGGGTGGCGTAGCGACGTTCCGCTCCAGTGTCCAGGCGCTCAAGTGCCTGCGTTACCTGGGCCACACTGACAATGAAGGGATGCTGGCGCTGTTGCGGCGGCACAAGGTCAAGCAGGGTGGTTTCGCCAATATCGGCAATCGCATCCCGGACTTGCTCAGCACCTACGAAGCCATGGCTGCCTCCTGTGACTTCAGTCTCGAGGTGGACCGCGCTCACGTGCTGTATTTCCTGGAGAACGTCGAGACGGATGGCGGCTACGCCTGGTCACCGATGTACCGCGAAGGACACGACGCGCTGTCCACCTGCCTGGGCAGCCTGGTGGGGCAATGGTTGAAAGGGCGCCTGCCTGTACTTCCTAACTTGTATTTGTCTTGAGAGGGTGATGTGCCGACGATCAATATTCGCTCCGGGTTTCTTGGAGTAAGTGAAAAAAAGAAAATCGCCTTGAAAGTTGCTCGCGAACTCAAAGGGCATGGCCTGGATCCGGCGCACTGTATGGTGATTTTTAGTGCGCTGGATGAAGAAGGTGTATTCAGCGCCGGACGCCCAATGCCAATTAATCATGGCGAGAGCAAGCGCAGTCGAGTGTTTTTTATTCATGCGTCGATTGCCGCCAGCCGTGATCAGTTTTTCCGTAAGGATTTCGCCACGCAACTGTTTAGTTTTTTTACCGCGGAGTTTGCCGATTCATTCTTTTATCTGCAGTACGAAGATGTTTTTCCTGAAAGTGTGTTTTACGCCACGGGTGAAACACTGACTAACGCTGGCACAAAGGGTTAATAACATGACCAATTCCAACACTGTAAAAGACAATATTCGCTCAGCCCTGGAAGCCTTGCTCGGGCCGGAGGTCCGTACCATTGGCGCCGACCAGAGTTTTCGCGACTTTATCGGCGAGCGCTTCGATAGCCTGATGGCGGTAGAAGTGGTGACCACCATCGAGGAGCGCTTTGGTATCGAGGTGGACTACGTCGGCGATGACGTTCGCTACTGGTTCGAGACCCTGGAAAAAATGGAGCAGTTCGTCACAGAGCGCCTGGAAGACACCGCCACGTTGCAGGCGGTTTAGGCGATGAGTGTGGAGCACGTTTTTCGTACCTCTGGCTCTACCCAGGCGCCGCGCCAGTGGGTCCGCACCCGGCGGCAAATGGAGCAGGAAGCGCGGATGATCCTCGGCACATGGGCCACGGGTGTGACGGACATCCTGGCGTTCGCCCCCACGGAGCACAGCTACGGCATGATCCTGGGTCAGATAGGGGCCGAGGTGACCCAGGCCAGGTTGCAATGCTGCTCTATGGAGACACTCACACTGCCGGACCTCCAAGTCAGGGGGCCGACAGTGATCCTGTGCATTGCCAGCACCTGGACACTGCTCGCGTCGCTGCTCAAGCGCCTGGCGCCGCAGGTTCCGGTACTGGTACTGCACAGTGCCTCGGCGTTGCCGTCCAAGGCGTACGGGGTGGTCAATCGTTTTGCCGGGCTGGGGGTGACGTTCATCGAACTGCTCGGTTCGACCGAGACCGGTGCCATTGCCCATCGGCCTATCAGCGAAACGCCCATGCCCTGGACGGTGTTCGAGGATGTCTCGTTGCTCAGCCCGGTGGGTGTGGAGTCGCGCCTCAGGGTGCGCAGCCCGAGAATCGCCAAGGCCGTCGAGGATGAAGTGGCAGCGCCGAGTCACCAGAGCGATGACTGGATTATTGCGGCGGGGCCTGGGCAGTTCCAGTGGTTGGGCCGTGCCAGCCAGCTGATAAAAATCAATGGTGTGCGCCAGGACCTGGGCGTCTTGCGCGCTGACCTCAGTGCGGTGACCCAATGCCAGCACTTGGCATGCGTGCCCCTGCGCGATGAGTTGCGCGGAGAGGCCTACGAAGTCGTGTTCAGTTCGCCCACGCTCACCGCGGCGAGCATCACCCAGGCCATCGAGCGCCTGGGGGGGCATTTTCCCAAGCCGGTGCGAATTCGCCACGTCGAACAGGTGCCGTTGTCGGCCATCGGCAAACCGCAGGCATGGGCTATCCAGCAAACAGGGAGTCGAGAGTCATGAGCATCCGTACTGCAGAGCAGAGCATTACTGCTTACCTGTCAGGCCACGCCAGCCATCGTGAACAGGCTGAGGCTGTGCCGGACTTTCTCCGGTTACCGTTACGCCAGCGCCACCGTTTGCTGCTGGAACAACCCCAGCTGCGACATCAATGGGCCGGGCAGTACAACCAGTGGGCAGGCTCGGCGGATAGCCAATACCGTTGCCTGGTCTCGAGTGTGACCGACGACAGTGTCCTGTTCCGCATGGGGGTCAAGGACACCGTCGATGTGGCCGGCCTGCCGACACGTCTGGGGTTGCGCAGTTACCGGCACTACCCGGATGTCTCTGCCAGCGCCTTGTGGTCGTTGCATCCCGACGTGCGCGTCCTGTTCAAGGTCGCCACCACCGAACTCAACATCGGCTTTGGCTGCGGGGCGCGTAACCCGTTGTACCCGAGCATTGACCCTTCCGGCTCCAGCACCGGCTCGGCGGTAGCCGTGGCTGCGGGCTTGTGTGACATCTCTCTGGGAACCGACGTGCTGGGATCCGTGCGTTGGCCGGCAGCCCATTGCGGCATGGTCGGGCTGCGCATGACGCACAAGGCTTCCAACCTGGATGGCGTGTTCCCGTTGTCACCCTCCATGGACGCTCTAGGTTGGGTCACGCGTACCGCCGATGATCTGGACTTCCTGATGCCCATGCTGGGGCTCGAGCAACATTTGGGCGAGCAAAAGCCGCTGGCCGACACCTACCAGGTTGGCGTGCTGAGCCACATTGACGAGGACGTCACCAGCGCGCCGATGCTCGCCATGATGCAACAGGCGAAAAGCCTGCTGGCTGACTTGGGCCTGCCTCAGGTGCCCGTGCAATTGCCAGCGCTGTGGGCCAGTCGTGGGTCGGCCTGGCAGTTATGTGCGCGGGACGCCTGGTTGGCCTCCCAGGTGTGGCGCGAGGTCTTCGATACGGACCTGCACTGGTCGACCCAAGCCGCACTGGATGTGGGCGCCGCCGTGAGCGACACCGAGTACGGGCAGATAACCGAGCGCATGCAAGCGGTGCGGGCCGGCATCGACCAGTGTTTTGAAGACGCAGGTGTGGATGTGGTGGTGTTTCCCATCGACCCTTGCCGGCCTTTCGACGTGCGTCGCCCGCTGCCGGGCGACTCGACCATCCCGTCACCGGCCGATCCGGATTATTCACAGAAAATCGGCTTTACCCCGTTAGCCAGCTTCAGCGGCCTGCCGGCGATCACCCTGCCGATCATGCTCAGTGCTGACGGCAAGGCCCCCCTGGCTCTGCAGATCATGGGACGGCGCGACAGCGAGCTGCAATTGATTGACTTGGCTAAACGCCTTGAAGCGCTGCGCGGCCCTTTACCTGCGGCTGCAATCGACCAATAAGGATTCTCTGACATGTGTGGAATTACAGGCTGGGTCGACTTTACCCGAGACCTCAACGATCAACGTCCGCTGGTGGAGAAAATGACCGCCAGCCTCACGCGACGCGGCCCGGATGCCGAGGGAATCTGGCAGGGCCAGCACGCATTGCTTGGGCACCGCCGGCTGGCAATCATTGACTTGAGCGGCGGCGCGCAACCGATGACATTCACCACCGCAGGCGGCGCGACGGTGGCGATGGTGTACACCGGCGAGGTCTATAACTATGTCCCGCTGCGTGAGCGTTTGCGCAAGGCCGGGCACCACTTCACCACCCGCAGCGATACGGAAGTGGTGCTGCACGCCTACCTGGAGTGGGGCGAGCAATGCGTCGACCATCTCACCGGCATGTTTGCGCTGGCCATTTTCGACGAGCGCCAGGGGCGTTTCCTGCTGCTGCGCGATCGCCTGGGGGTCAAGCCACTGTTTTATGCGGCGCTGGACGCGGGCTTGCTGTTCGCCTCGGAACCCAAGGCCATTCTCGCTCACCCGCAGTTCCAGCGAGCGCTGGACGTCGTGGGCCTGGTGGATGCGTTGTCCCTGTGCAAAGCGACCGCGCAGACCGCTTTCAAGGGCATTCGTGAATTGCCGCCTGGCCATCGCCTGCAATTGCTGGCCGGACGTGCACCGAGCGTACAGCGCTATTGGGCGGTAGAGCGTCACGAGCACACCGACACCGAAGCGCAGACCGTCGAAAAAACCCGGGCCTTGCTGGAAAAGGCCCTGGGCGAACAACTGTATGCCGACGTGCCGGTCTGTTCCTTACTTTCCGGTGGCCTGGACTCAACCGTTCTCACGGCCATGGCGCAGAAAAAGCTTCAAGTCGAACACGGCGGTGTGGTCAACTCGTTTTCGGTCGACTTTGTCGGGCAAGCAGAGCAGTTTCGTGCCGATACTTTCCGTCCGGATCGCGACCAGCCCTTTGCGCTGGCGGCGGCCGAAACGATCGGCAGCCATCACCAGACCATCCTGATCGACAACCAGGAATTGGTGAGCGAGGCGGCACGGCAGTCGGTGTTCAGGGCCAACGATTCGGCCCAGACGTTCGGCGACGTGGACACCTCATTGCACTTGCTATTCAAGGCTATTCGCCAGCACTCCACCGTGGCCATTTCCGGTGAAGCGGCGGATGAAGTATTTGGTGGCTATGCCTGGTTTCGCGATTCCCAGGCGCTTGAAGCCCCGCGCTTCCCCTGGCTTTCACGCATGCAGCTGCTGCGGTCGGAGATGATCAACCCGGACTTCAACAAACTGTGTGATTTCGCCGAATACCAACGCAGCAGTTACGGCCAGGCCGTCGACAGCGTCGAGCATCTGCAGGGCGACAGCCCTGAGGAGCGCAGGATGCGCGAAGTCTGCCACATGCACCTGCATCGCTGGCTGCCGATCCTGCTGGATCGCAAGGACCGCCTGAGCATGTACGCCAGCCTCGAAGTGCGCGTGCCGTTCACCGACCATGAACTGGTGCAATACGTCTACAACGTACCCTGGAGCATCAAGGGCAAGGACGGGGTGGAAAAGTGGTTGCTCAAGCAGGCCTGTGCCGACCTGGTACCTGACGCCGTGCTGCAGCGCAAAAAGAGTCCATACCCGACGTCTGCCAACCTGGCGTATGAACAGTTCCTGCGCGCGCATACCCAAGCGTTGTTGCAACAGGCCGACAACCCGGTCTTCCAGATTATTGATCGCACGCACTTGCGTCGCGAGCTTGAACAGCCTCTGGGTGATTTCAACTCCCAGCTCAAGCGCAATAACCTGGAAACCGCCTTGTCCCTTGCCGCGTGGCTCAAGGATTACCAGCTGGCGCTCTAACTGACCTGGGCGGCCAGCATCCCCTCGACCCGGGGAGCGGCGTTGAAGTCGAGCATGGAAATAAAGCTGTCCATCAACGGTGATTCGTTGTGGGTGTTCCAGCTCATGTACAGGCCGATGGCCGGGTTGGGGGAGGCGGTCACGGGGTAGATCCGGCGGAACAGGACCTTGTCGCGCATGATTGAGTTGGCAATCGACTCAGGCACCAGGGCAACGCCGAAACCGCAGGCCACCAAGCCGATCAAGGTATGGATCTGCGCGGCCTCCTGCACCACCTTGGGGTAAAAACCGGCGGCTTCACACAAGGCGATCAGCTGACTGTGATAGCCGGTGCCCAGGGCTTCGGGGGTGAATACGAAGTCTTCCCCGGCGAAATCCCTCAAGTCGATCTGACCTTCCTTCGCCTTCGGGTGATGGGCGGGCAGCGCCATCACGATCTCTTCGTCCAGCAACAGGCGTGACTCGACGTTTTCCGCCGAGATCGGCAACTTGCGCATGAAGGCAATATCCGCTTCTCCCGACAGAATAGCCTTGGCCTGGCTGGAAGAGGGCATCTCCTTGATGATCAACTGGACTTTGGGGTAGGCCTCGCGGAACTGGCGCAGGGTACTGAGCAGTGACTCGTAGTAGGCGATCGACACCGCAGTCACCGTGAGTTTGCCGGCAATGCCCTCGGACACCTGGCGTGCGTGTTCGATGCCCAGCTCCAACTCCTTCAACGTGCTGTAGGCAGCGTTCAGGAATGCACCGCCGGCCGGGGTCAGCTTGACCCCGCGTTTATTGCGCGTGAACAGACGGAACCCCAGTTTGTCTTCCAGCCGATTGATGGCTTGGCTCAACGGGGGCTGGGCCATGTGCAGGCGAATGGCGGCCTTGTGGAAATGCAGCTCTTCGGCCACGGCGATGAATTGGCGTAGCAGGCGGGTTTCGATCATTTCTTTTGTTCCTTCATTTGAACTGATCTGTGGACTGGGTGCGGCAATGGTACCGGTAAACAGGCGCTCGACTAAGGAATAAACATGGCTAAGCTGAACTTTGGATCCAAAACTTGCAAGCGCTATCGAGCAGGTCTGAATGCCGTGGGGAAGGTTCCGGATGGGCCTTCAGGCGAATAATCATCAAGGAATCATTCGGATTAAACATCAACTTGATATGAACCAGGTATCAACTTGCGCCGCCGTTAGTATTAAACAGCGTGAATATTCATTGTTAAGGTGAGGTGGCACTCAAGAGGAAACAGCCAATGAACTTTACAGGAAAGACTGCAGTTGTAACGGGCGCTGGCCGAGGGCTCGGTTTTAGTTATGCACACGCGCTAGCCACGCAGGGCGCCAATGTCGTGATCAGTGATATCGGCTCAGATAAGCTGGGCGCCGGGGGCGATGGCTCCATCGCCATGGAGGCTGCGAAAACCCTCAGGGACAAAGGTTTCAACGTGTTAGGGCATCATGGCGACTTGTCCAGCGAACAGGGTTGCGAGCAATTGGTGGCAACGGCCATCGAGGCGTTTGGCCAACTCGACATCTTGATTCACAACGCCGGTTGGGTCGGTTATCAGGCGATTGAAGAGGCCGATGCAACATTCATCGGCCGCGCGGTGGATATCAATATCTATACCCCCGTGTGGTTATGCAAACATGCCTGGAAACACCTCAAACAGTCTGCTGCCGCACGGGTCGTGCTGACGTCATCCGACCGAGCGATGTACCAGCAATATGCCCAACCGGGCCTGGTGGCGTATGCCGCCGGCAAGATGGCACAACTGGGCATCATGAATGCGCTGAGCATGGAAGGCACGGAAGCCGGCATCCTCGTCAATGCGGTATCCCCAGTGGCCAAGACC
Organism: Pseudomonas sp. O39; assembly: GCF_045447295.1. Classification (NCBI taxonomy): domain Bacteria; kingdom Pseudomonadati; phylum Pseudomonadota; class Gammaproteobacteria; order Pseudomonadales; family Pseudomonadaceae; genus Pseudomonas; species Pseudomonas sp. O39. The sequence continues at coordinate 9,664 of NZ_JBJGXV010000038.1, read as the reverse complement.
CGCATGTGGGGCGTGACGGGCGAACCGGAGAACCTCAAGCCTGAATGGGTGACGCCTGGCGTGGTGTTCCTGGCGTCGCAGCACTGCCAGGACTCCGGTTATGTCCTGCGTGCCAGCAATGGCCAGTTTACGGCGACGCGGTTTGTCGAAAACCCAGGTGTCGATTACCCCGTCGATCTGGCCCGCGTGAAGGCTACCAGTGCCGAACAAGTTGCCCAGCTTTGGGACCAAATCAAGGAGCGTTGAATATGTCTGCTCAGGAAGAGCTAAAACTGTTTTCACCGTGCCAGGCCGATCTGGGTGAAAGCCCTGTCTGGGATGAAACCCATCAGTGCCTGCTGTTTGTCGACATCAGTGGCGGCCAGATCAATGCCCTGGACCAACATGGCCACCTGACGCGGCTGTATGAGTCGCCTGCGCGCATTGGCGCCCTGGCATTGACTGAAAAGGGCAACCTGATTTTCACCCAGAATGCTGGCGTTGCCATCCTCGACCGCACCAGCCTGCGGGTCACCCAGAATTCAAAGCTGGCCATTACGCTGTCGTCCTATCGCTTCAATGATGGTGCATGCGACCCCCAGGGCCGCTTCATCACCGGCTTGATGGATGAAGGTCACAGCCGCAATACGGGCAAGCTCTATCGCTACGACGCCGGTCTGAACGCCTCGGTGATACTGGACAGCATCAGCCTGCCCAACGGACTGGCGTGGGCAAGTGAGGGCGACGAGTTGTTTTTCGTCGATTCGGTGGCCCGCACTCTCTACCGCGCTCCTTATCTGGCGAACGGCAACTACCTGCAACAGGTATCGGTGTTCGCCCGGACACCGGAAGAACTGGGCCGACCGGACGGCCTAGCGCTGGATATCGAGGATAACCTGTGGGTTTGCCAATTCAACGGAGGCTGCCTGCTGCAGTACGATCGCAATGGGGTCCTGCTGGAGACCTTGCCGGTGCCGGTGCCACGCCCCACCAGTTGCTGCTTTGGCGGACCGGATATGCGCACCTTGTTCATTACCACCGCCAAATTCGGCATGTCGGCGGCCGAGCACGCGGACTATCCGGCGGCGGGCAATATCTACAGCATCCGGTTGCCGGTGCCCGGGAGGCCGCGCCACCGTTTCAAGGAACTGTAATCGCACATGCATCAAGGCCGTGGCAGGCCGGCAGGTATCCGTGAATAGTCGGTCAACGCCATCACCTTTTCCTGAATCTGGCCCACCATTGCGCCGTGCTCCGCGGCGCTTTTTTCTTTGATGGCGGACCATTCCTGGTCAGCCATCAGCTTTACCCAGCCCTGGCGCATTCTCTCGGTATCCGGCCATCTTATCAGATAGACAAACTCGGTACGCTGGCCGGTCTTGGTTTCCCACAGGGCGATGATGTCGAACCCATGACGGGCAATGATGCGCATGGCGTGATCACGAAATCGCTCATGAAACGCAACCTTGTTGTTATCGAAAATTTCGTAGATGCGCAGTTGGTAGACGGCGTCTTGCGCAAAGGGGGCTGCGGTTGAGTCGAGTGCGTTGGCATGGACAGCTAATGGGGGCATGAATAGGCCTGCGAGGGTCAGGATGTTGGCGCTGATTGAAAACTGACCCACCGGGGATGCGGCGGAAATCTTGGACTACCTGGAGGTAGTTCATGTATTCATACGAAGACCGCATCCGAGCGGTCGAACTCTACATAAAAGTGGGCAAACGCATCGGGGTGACGATTCGTCAGCTGGGCTACCCGACGAAGAACTCTTTAAAGAGCTGGTATGCAGAGTATGAGCGATGCCTCGACTTGGCGCGTGGCTACAAGACCTCGAAGTCGAAGTACTCATTGGCCCAAAGGGAAAAGGCTGTCGAGTACTATCTCGAACACGGTCGCAGCATCGCCGCTACCGTCACGGCGCTGGGCTACCCGGCACGGGATTCGTTGCGTGCCTGGATTTACGAATTGCACCCCGAGTTGCATACGCGTGTCGTTGGCCGATCTGACGGGTTGGCCCGCCCGCCAGCGATGAAGCATGCAGCGGTCATCGCGCTGTGCACGCGAAAAGAAAGTGCGAAAGCCCTGGCTGAAAAACTAGGCGTATGTAGGCCGACCTTGTACAACTGGAAAAACCAGCTACTCGGCCCAGAGGTATCTGCATCCATGAAACGCCGACTAGACGCCCCATCGTCATCGGAGCGAGAAGAGTTGGAACGACAACTCGAATCTCTCAGGCTCGACGTGCGCCGTCTGCAGCTTGAACACGACCTGTTGATGAAGGCGAATGAACTCATAAAAAAAGATACGGGCATCGACCGGCAGATACTGACCAACCGGGAGAAGACATTGCTGGCTGATGCCCTGAGGCAGACATACTCCTTGTCAGAGTTGCTTGAAGCGCTGGGCTTGGCCCGAAGTTCCTATTTCTACCATCGAGCCCGAATGCAGGTGGCGGAAAAATACACCGAAGTGCGTCGTGCCATGACAGACATCTTCGAGCGCAATCATCGCTGCTATGGCTACCGACGGATGAGGGCTTCGCTGAGCCGGCAGCGCGTGCGTTTGTCAGAGAAGGTGGTGCAGCGTTTGATGAAGCAGGAGTGCCTGGTCGTCGCCAAGCCAAAACGGCGTCGATACGGTTCCTACCTCGGGGAGATCAGTCCCGCGCCGGAAAATCTCGTCAACCGGGACTTCACAGCTGTTGCTCCGAATGAGAAATGGCTGACTGACATCTCGGAGTTCCAGATCCCGGCCGGCAAGGTGTACCTGTCTCCAGTCATCGACTGCTTCGATGGGAAGGTTATCAGTTGGTCGATCGGCACGCGTCCCGACGCCGAGCTCGTGAACACGATGCTGGATGCCGCTGTCGAAACGGTGGCCGGCATCGATAAACGGCCTGTGGTTCACTCCGATCGTGGCGCGCACTACCGCTGGCCCGGCTGGTTATCCCGCATCGCTGATGCGAAGCTAATTCGGTCTATGTCGCGCAAGGGCTGCTCACCTGATAACGCGGCTTGTGAAGGCTTCTTCGGCCGGCTGAAAACGGAGCTGTTCTATCCTCGCAACTGGCAGTCAACGAGCATCGAGCAGTTCATTCAAGCCCTTGACTCATACATCCGCTGGTACAACGAGAAACGCATTAAGATTTCCCTCGGCGCTCTCAGTCCCGTTGAGTATCGTGAGAGCCTGGGCTTCGCGGCATAACCAGTCCAAGTTTTTGTCCGCATCCCCGGCTAATGCCGCTGACGTTTTGCCAAGTGCTACATATGCTTTGGTTTTTACGCTTACCAACCCAACAGGTTTACCGGCTATAGGCGATCAGCGCACGAATGCACCATGTCCTGCATAAAACGCACGGTTGCCAAGATGCTCCTCTATTCTCAGAAACTGATTGTATTTCTCGATTCGCTCCCCTCGGCATGGAGCTCCAGTTTTTAGATGGCCAGTCCCCATAGCGACAGTCAGATCAGCGATGAAGCTGTCCACAGTCTCGCCGCTACGATGAGAAACCATCGCTCCCCAATTTGCTCCGTAGGCCATTTTGATGGCCGCTTTGGTCTCCGTCAGACTGCCTATTTGATTGGGTTTGATCAGTACGGCATTGGCAACATTTTCTGTGATTCCTCGCTGAATCCGCTCGACGTTGGTGACAAACAGATCATCTCCAACCAGCTCGATCCTTTTACCCAGCACGTTATTTAGCTGCTTCCAGCCGGCCCAATCATCTTCGGCTAGGCCATCCTCCAGAACCGCAATCGGGTATTTATCTACCCAACTGGAATACAGGCCAATCAACTCTTCGGCATCCACCTTGCGCCCTTCTGAGCGTAGGTGATAAAGACCGTTTTCATAAAAGCCGCTGGACGCCGGGTCGATGGCGATCTCGATCTGAGATCCTGCCGCATAACCGGCGCTTTCAATCGCCCGGAGTATCAGCTCAACAGCATCCGAGTTCTTTTTGAGAGCGGGTGCAAAACCGCCTTCATCACCCACCGCTGTCGAGTAGCCAGCCTCTTTCAGTACGACTTTCAGTTCGTGATAAACCTCTGCTCCCCAACGCAAGGCTTCTCTGAAACTGCCAGCCCCTGTAGGTGCAATCATGAATTCCTGAAAGTCAGGGCCTTGCCAGTTGGAGTGAACCCCGCCATTGAGAATATTGAACATTGGAACGGGCATTCTTGCTGCTTGCTCGCCGCCCAGATATTGGAACAAGGGCACTCTCATCGCAGAAGCCGCCGCTCTGGCAACGGCGAGGCTTACGCCCAAAATAGCGTTACCTCCAAGCCGAGATTTGTCAGGTGTTCCGTCCAGCTCAATCATCAGGCGATCTACTCGTTGCTGATCAAGAGCATTAGCACCTCTCAACGATGTAAAAATCTCGCCGTTGACGTTACCAACGGCTCTGAGCACTCCCTTGCCGGAATAGCGTTTTATATCGTTGTCACGCAACTCAACTGCCTCGTGAGTTCCCGTGGAGGCACCGGAGGGTACGGAAGCACGTCCTTGTGCCCCGCCTTCCAGGACGACGTCGACTTCAACGGTAGGGTTACCGCGAGAGTCGAGAATTTCGCGTGCGTGAATCGCTTGAATTCGAGTGCTCATTCGTTTCTCCTTGGGATATAGGTGAATCATTTTCAACGTCTTTGTGCTCGTAACTCGTAGCCGGGTATGCAGGTGTGCGACAGATCCGCTTTGCAAGATTTCTCGTTGGGCATGCGCAACGTGACTAACGCGCCTTCCAGCGAGGTGACGGTGTACCAGCCATCGTTGGAAACTCGCTGGCTGTCCGCAACGGCTGCAACGAGTAACGACCAAAAAATCAGTCCTGTCATCAGTCGTTTATTGTCGCGAACCCATCCAGCGGTCGTTGCTTGTGGAGGAAGGTTATAAACTCGGTACATGGAGCTTATCCTTGTCGTTATTGGTTGCTTGGAGGCATGCATCTTCAGTTTTGTGTTCGACCGACCCGACCGTACTCGATAGGTAATTTGAGGTAGCTCAGAGAAATCGACTCCTTTGCCAATGCCTCCAGCAACCTGTCGCACCCAGCTTCATCAGTGGATATCGTCACCGTGACGGGATGATCGGAACCGCTGAGGAAATGTGCGGTATGTAAATGTCCCAAATGATCTAGCCCCTCCGTACCGCTCACCAGCGTTGCCCCCAAAACACCCTGTCGCTTGGCGAAGTCGACCAGCCACTCCCCAAGTGGAAGGTGCTGGTAGTTGGTACTCTGTTCAGTGAAAAACGTCAGTTGAAAGCCGACCATGGCAAAATCCTCTAATGTGGCGATAGCGACCAACGCTTGGTCGGCTACGCCTCTTCATTTGCGAACTGTTTCTTCGAACTGAATTACAAGGCCTCACTGAGCGGTAACTCGCATAAGAGAAGAACTGCTCGCACCTTGCGCAACTCGTCAGCGTGGTCGCGTAGGAAGGTGCGCAGCTTGCCCTCTGTATCCAGCAGTTCCAGACACTGGGGATGACGCATATCACCGAGCTCCGGGTGATGATGGGAGATGCGATGGCCCGGCAAATAGCCTGCAGTAATCGGTTTGAGCATGACCTGCTCAATCTTGGCTTTTTGCGCGACTTTAAGAAGGTGTTGGGCAAGTGCGGGTGCACTCAGGTGATGCCAAAAATTTGTAACTCGAGCCCGACTAGCGCCTGGGAAATAGAGCTGCAAAGCTGTCAGGCGATCTTGACGATGTTCGGTCATTTCTCTTCCCCCATAAGAGTCACTTTCCGCTCGCTGGCGGATTCACTTTGAGCATGAAATTGCTTGATATCGGAGAGCCGGATTTCCTCCGGCAGAGGACGGTGATGTTTGCTGTGACCGACGCGCTGGGCGTGGTAGATCCCGGAGTGTCCGGATACGAGGTAACTCGCGATACAAGCAATAGCCGCGAGAGGCGCAATTTCAGGCCCGAACAGCTCAATGGCCATGACGATGGTTGCCAGCGGTGTATTAGCAGCACCCGCAAAGACTGCGACAAAACCGATTCCAGCCAGCATGCCGAAGGGCAGATGCAAGAGGGGCGCTAGCGCATTGCCCAAAGTGGCGCCAATGTAAAACAGCGGAGTGACTTCACCGCCCTTGAATCCAGTACCCAGGGAAACAACGGTGAACATCATCTTTCCAAGCCAGTCCCAAGGAGCCATTGGCATTTGAAAGGATTGGATGATGCTCGGAATGCCCAGTCCGATGTACTTATCGACGTCGATGTAATGGTTACTACCGAGCGCCCACACCGCAACTGCGATCAGAAGGCCGCCGGCGAAGGGTCGTAATGGCGAGTAGGAGATAAGTCGTTTAACGAAAGCCCCAAGCTTATGGGTGGCTGTCGCGAATAGCAGGCCAGTGAGGCCGAAGATAATCCCTGCTGCTACCACAGCCATGACGCTCCAGAGCTGAACGGGAACCACTTCGCCAATGACGTAATGCGTATGAACCACTCCCCAGGCTTGCCCCACCTGGTCAGCAACGATTGCCGCAACTACGCAAGGGAAAAGCGCGTCATAACGCATACGTCCGATGGCCAAGACTTCAAGTCCGAACAAAGCACCAGCAAGGGGAGTGCCGAAGACGGACGCAAAGCCAGCGCTGATGCCCGCCATGAGAATCACTCGCCGGTCTTCGCGGCGCAGACGGAAGGCACGCGTCAGTTGGTCGGCAAGAGCGCCACCCATCTGCACCGCCGTACCCTCACGTCCAACAGATGCACCGAAGAGGTGGGAAACCACGGTTCCGATCAGCACCATCGGCACCATGCGCAATGGCACGATCTTCTTAGGATCGTGGATCTCGTCAATGATCAGGTTGTTTCCGGCATCAACGGGTTTGCCTATCAAGTGATATGCAAGTCCCACAGCAAAGCCAGCCACTGGCAGGAGCCAGATCACCCAGGGGTGGGTTTCTCGCCACTGGGTAGCATGATCCAAGGATAGGAGGAATAACGCAGAAGCAGAGCCTGCCAAAAGAGCTACAAGACCAGCTAGCGCAAGCCATTTCGCTATATAGGGCAGTAAGTCGAGTTGTTCAGGTCGTCGAAATTTAGACATTTGGCCAGCCACAAAAAAGTAAGTGGGCCTGACCAAAAAGGGGATTCTGAGCGCGAACGCCTACAGACCTGGTTTGATCAGGTTTCTGTAGGCATCATCAGCTGCTACGGACGCAGCGGTTGGTTAATGGAGGAATGCCATCTCCAGTCCGTCGATGTTAGCTAGCTCCGCTCAAAATGTAAAATCATGTTGCAGGGGAAGTATGCACAGGAAGATATCCTGAAGCCGTGCCTGATAAAAGAATGCCGGACTAGGTGGTTTTTTTGCCGACGAAGCCCATTTCAATTAGAGTCTTTATGTAGAACACGGATATATCCTCAAGCTCCAATCGCTTGAACAGCCGTTTGGATTCGTCCTCGGTGATAGCCAAACGAATCTCGGTAGGCTGATCCGCCAGTTCAAAAAAATGCGAGGAGTGCAACCGACCGGTATGCCCAAAACCCTCAATACCCGTAGATAGGGTCGCACCACGTAGTCCCATTTCTTTCGCCAAATCTATGATCCAGTCGCCGAGCATCTTTCCCTGATAACGACGGTTCTGTTGGGTAAAGAAAATCACCAGAAAACCTTTCATTTTCATCTCCTCAACGCGTGCCGATCATTTGATAGGACAGAAGCCCTGCAACCGTCATCGCCAGCGAACCCACGACGTGTATTAAAACTGAGCCGAACGCCCAGAGAAGTCTGCCTTCCTGGATCAAGGCAACTGTTTCTGCCGAAAACGTAGAAAAAGTTGTAAGCCCGCCACAGAAACCCGTGATGATCAGCAGACGCCACTCAGGACTCAGGATGGGGGATGCGACCAAAAACGCGATAGCTAAGCCGATGATGTAGCCCCCGATCATGTTTGCAACCACCGTGCCTGGGGGAATCGTAGGGAACAGAGCGTTTAGCTTCATGCCCAAGAGCCAGCGCAACCAGGCACCAAGTGACGCGCCAACGGCGATAACTACAAGTGATTTCAACATGGTGGGCTCACCTCGTCAGACCTAGGCCAAACAGGTAGCAGGTAAGCACAGAAAGAAACTGGAGACTGGGGTAGAAGGATCATAATCCTGTCCTAGATTAGAGACAGGGAACGGATACGCCTACGCACCCTGTCCAGGGTTCACGTAGGCATCATCAGCACAAGGCGGTTCAAGGACGAATGCCATCTCCTGAGAAGATCGTATAGCAACAACGCCGAAATTCCAACATCACGTACTCGAATCAGTATGGCCTCCAGCGGCACTGTTTCTGTCATGGTGCTCAGAGCTAACGCATCGACCTCGACGACCGTTCGAAAATAGGTAGATTGGATTCCCAATCCAGTTATTCAAGATGGGTTCGGCAGACGCTTACGAAGTATGGTGGCAAGCGCAAATCGACCTGTAAGGAACTATCCCTGGTCGAAATGGATCCAGGTCGTACCGGAAGGGCGAAGGTGGTCGTCCAGCCTATCCGTTAATAGCGATGCTGCGGGTGCATCTAATGCGGAACTGGTTCGGTTACAGCGATCTGGCCATGAAAGAGGCGCTTTACGAGGCGTCGATTCTGCGCCAGTTTTCCGGGTTGTATCTGGAACGAATTTCCGATGAAACTAACGTCCGCAACTTCCGTCGCCTGCTGGAAAAACACGAATTGGCCACAGGCTTTCTCGGCGTGATCAATGGTTATCTGGGCGACCGTGGTTTGTCAGTCCGACATGGCACCATCGTCTGTGCCACGCTTATTCATGCACCCAGTTTGACCAAGAATAAGGAAGGCGTGCGGGACCCGAAATGCACCAAGCGACGAAAGGCAACCAGTATTACTTTGGGGCCAAGGCGCACATTGGTGTTGACGATGAGTCTGTGCTGGTCCGCAGCGTGGCGGTCATGGCTGCCAACGTCGCGGACGTAACCCGGGTTGGTGAACTCCTGCACAGTGCTGAGAACAAGATCTGCGCTAATTCGGGTTACACCGATATTGAAAAGCGCGAAGAACATGCGGGATGCCCAGTCATCTGGCCGGTTGCAGCCGGGCGCAGCACCTACAGAAAACATGGAAAAAGCAGTGTATTTACAAGGTGATACGAAAGATAGAGAAGGCTAAGGCTCAGGTTAGCTCAAATGTTGAGCGTCCAATTGGGTAATCAAGCGCCAGTATATTTATACCAAGGTGCACTTACGGGGCGTGCTGAAGAACACGGCTCAGATGGCAACGCAGTTCGCTCTGTCAAACCAGTAGGTGGCTCGTCGACATGTCCTCTTCAGTACAGGAGATGTGCGTCAGTAGTGGGGAAATGGCCGCTGTGAGGGCCTCCCAAGAGCAAAAAAGCAAAAAATAACCGGCAGATTTGATCAACGTTGAACGGTGCCGTTTCTGAATGCGCCGATGGCTCAGCAGTCGAAAAAGAGCGGCCTACTTCAGAATATTCTTAGGTCTAGCTGGGTTCAACGGCCTTAATGAGCTGCGCCGACAGCGACAGTGGCATGGTGGATATTCCAGACGCTAGTCGTGTGGCACTGACATCGAAACGGGATCAAAAATTGTTAGAAACCGATCACGCCCAAGTAGCGCATCATGCATCCCGGCCAATCGTTTACTTGTGGAGACTGTCGTTTTTAGGGGGCAGAATTGAATGGCACTTACTTAACAGCTAA
>NZ_JBJGXV010000037.1:0-31040 GCF_045447295.1 Pseudomonas sp. O39 | reverse complement strand
GGCGTTTGCCAAAAGTGACCCGCCGTAAGGGCGGAACCCCAAGCAGCCGTTACCGCAGCAACGGATATGTACTCAATCCACCGAAACGCCTCACAGGCTCAGAGCCTCCCAAAGCGTTGCGTAAAGACCTATGCCCATCGCAGGCAAACCACCTCCCACCCTTCAAACTTCAGTGGTCTCAGGTTTTACGGACTTCCTGGGCACCTCGGCCAGCACCGGAATCTCCTTCCCTTCGGCATCAAACATCTTACCGCCGCTGAAGTAATCCCCATCGCGCAATGCCGCCACATCGTGGAAGTACACACTGCGCTCAGTCCCCGCCACAAACACCGACTGCTGATCCGAGTTGCCGGCGGTAAAGTGGTTGAACGCCAGATTCAACAGGATCGCCATGATCGCCGACGAACTGATCCCCGAATGGAAAATCGTCGCGAACCAGGTTGGGAAGTGGTCGTAAAAGTTCGGTGCAGCGATGGGGATCATGCCGAAACCGATGCTCGTTGCGACGATGATCAGGTTCATGTTATTGCGGTAATCCACCTTGGACAGCGTGCGAATACCACTGGCCGCCACCGTGCCAAACAGCACAATCCCGGCACCGCCCAGCACCGATGTCGGCACTGCCGCAATCACCCGGCCCATAAAGGGCAGCAGGCCGAGCACTACCAGGAACACCCCGCCCGTTGCCACCACAAACCGACTCTTCACCCCGGTCACCGCCACCAGGCCGACGTTCTGGGCGAACGCACTCTGGGTGAATGACCCGAAGATCGGCGCGAACATGCTCGATAGCATATCGGCGCGCAAGCCGTTGCCGAGGCGCTTGGAATCGACCTTGGTATCGATGATCTCACCGACCGCCAGAATGTCCGCCGAGGTTTCCACCAAGGTCACCATCACCACGATACACATGGAAATGATCGCCGCCACATGGAAGGTCGGCACGCCAAAATGAAAGGGTGTGGGGAAACCGAACATCGGGCCCTGGGCCACGCCGGAGAAATCCGCCATGCCGAGGAACACCGCAATCACGGTGCCAATCACCATGGCCAGCAGGATCGACAAACGCGAAATCGTCGCGCTGCCGATCTTGCTCAGCAGCAACACCAACGCCAGTGTCAGCGCGGCCAGGCCGACGTTCGCCATGCTGCCGAAATCCGCCGCACGGCTATTGCCGCCCATGGCCCAGCGCGCCGCCACGGGCATTAATGTGAGGCCGATGGTGGTGATCACGATGCCGGTCACCAGCGGCGGGAAGAACTTGGTGATCCGTGAGAACACCGGCGTAATCAATAAGCCAATAAACGACGCGGCCATCACCGCCCCGAGAATCGCCGGCACCCCGCCTGCGCCATCACTGCCGACAATCGCCACCATCGTCGCCACACCGGCAAACGACACGCCCTGCACCAGCGGCAGTTGGCAGCCGAAAAACGGCAGGCCAAGGGTTTGCAGCAACGTGGCCAGGCCACCGGCAAACAGCGATGCGGCGATCAACAGGCCGATATCCGCCGGCGACAAACCGGCCGCCTGGCCGACGATCAACGGTACAGCGACGATGCCGCCGTACATGGTGAGCACATGCTGCAGGCCGTAAGCCATGTTGGCGGCGACGCCAAGATTCTCATCTTCTGGCCGCTGCGGTGACGCCTTCGGGATAGTCATGGTGAGGAGTTCTCTGTTTTTGTTGTGCGAGCACTGTATGCAATGTTTGGACTGCGTGTCCATAGAGTTGTATACAATCAATCGAACAAGATACCCTCCGTCGGCGTTACAAAAACAATTCGGCCGTCATGAGCCAGAACGCCAAAGGACCTGAAACAATGAAAAAGGCATTACAGGGCGCAACCGTTGCATTGACCCTTCTCGGCGGTGGGGAGGCTGTCGCGGTGGAATGGATGAACAACAGCGCAGGATTTCGCTACGGCCAACACTTCACCAATCCAAATAACCCCGACGATTTCAGCAAGCGCATCTACAGCTTTACCCATGCCAGCGGCTACCAGTACGGCAGCAACTATCTGAACCTCGATGTGTTCCTGTCCGACAGCCATGACCCGCGCAAGGGCACCGACCGGGGTGGCAGCGAGGTCTACGCGGTGTACCGGCACCAGTTGTATGCCTCACGGGTATTTGATGAGCCGCTGGGCACCGGGCTGATCAAGGATTACGCCCTGACCCTGGGCTTCGACGCCAACCGCAACAACAACGTTGCCTCAGCCAAAAAGCGCGCACTCGTCATCGGCCCGACCTTGAAGTTCAACACGGTCGGCGTGCTGGACCTGAGCCTGATCTACTACAAGGAAAGGAACCACACCGGCATCCCCGGCGCACAAGAGTCGAATCACACCTTCGACGACACCTACATGCTCAACCTGACGTGGCTGCGCCCTTTTGAAATCGCCAACCACGCGGCGAAATTCCAGGGGTTTATCAATTACGTCGGGGATAAGGGTGAGGACTACCATGGCCGCGACACCGCGCCGGAAACCCTGATGCGCACCGCGCTGATGGTGGCGGTTCGGCCCGGTAAAAGCGTGAAGCCGAACCTGTATCTCGGGGTGGGTTATGAATACTGGCACAACAAGTTTGGCGTGGATGGCGGGCTGGGCACGCGGACATCGACGCCGACGGTGAATATGGAAGTGACGTTCTAGCACGGGAGAAACCGAATCAAACGGTGGGAGCTGGCTTGCCTGCGATGCGGTCAACTCGATACATCAGGAGCACCGAGTCGATACAATCGCAGCGGTTCGACGGTCCGACAAGCCAGCTCCCACATCAGCTCAGGCGTTAGCCAGTTCCGAATTGTCTGCCTTCGGTCGCGCCAGCCAGTAACCCAACACGGCCAATGGCGCGGTGGCGAGCATCACGATCACGGTGATCAGCAACGGCTGATCGATCATCGACGACACCAGCAAGCTGCTCAGAAAGCACAGCCCCAGTTGCAGGGTGTTCTGCAGTGCAGCGGCCTTGCCGGAATTTTCCGCAAAGGGCATCAGCGCATTCGCCACCACGATCGGGTAGCTCGCACCGTTGACCAAGGCCATCAGGCAGAAGGGAATCAGCAAGGTGGTCAGGGTCGGCACGGTCAAGGTCGCGACGAGGTACAGCGCCACCATGCTGATGCAATAAGCCACCAGCAACCAAGGCAGCAAGACTTTGCCCTGGCAATGCTGCAACGCGCTGCGGCAACTGTAGCCACCCACCAGAAAAGCCAAGGTCGGCAGAACGTAGCTCAGGCCAATGTCGTTCGGGCTGTAGCCCATATCGCCGAGGATGAAGGGCGAAGCAGTCAGCCAGGCGAAGAAACTGGCCGAGCACGCGGCGAAGATCATCACGTTGCCGGTAAACACGCGGGAGGTCAGCAACTGCCCATAGCCGAGGCGCGAAGGTTCGCCCTCTTCTGCCCGACGTTTCGGCATCTTGCGCAGGAACAACGTCGGCAGCAGCAACAGCAGCGACACGCCCAGCAACACCCCGAAGATCGCCTGCCAACCAAAGTGATTCAACACCATTGCGCCCAGCAGCGGCGCCAGGGCCGGCGACAGCGACATCAACGGCATGATGCTGGCGAACACGCGATGGGCCTTGTCAGCCGGGTAGCGGTCAATCACCAACGCCTGCCAACTGACAGCGGCAGAACACACGCCAATTGCCTGCATAAAGCGCAGCGCCAACAGTTGCGGCGCCGTTTCGACCCAGAACATGCCCAGGCAACCCAACACAAACAGGCTCAAGCCCGTCACCAGGATCGGCTTGCGCCCCAGGCGATCGGACAACGGCCCCCACAGCAACTGCCCCACCGCAAACCCGGCGAGGAAAATGCTCAAGCTGGCGCCCACGGCGCCCGCACCAATCTGTAACTGCTCGCCCATTGCGCCGAACGCCGGCAAGTACATGTCCATGGCGAGATAACCGAGCATGCTCAGCCCCGCCAGATACCAGGTAAAACCAAAAGAATTTTTCATTGAAGCCTTGTTAATCCTGCCATCAAACTATTTGCTGACTGGCGCCCATTATGAAGCTGACAGTTTCTGTGTGAAGCGATAATAATTGGACACTCTTATCAAATATTTTGAAGGCACCTTTAATGTGGTCTGAATACTCGCTGGATGTTGTTGATGCCGTGGCGCGCCACGGCAGCTTCAGCGCCGCCGCGCAGGAACTGCATCGCGTGCCGTCGGCCATCAGCTACACGGTGCGCCAGCTTGAGGAATGGCTGGCGGTGCCATTGTTTGTGCGGCGCCATCGCGACGTAGAACTGACCCCGGCCGGCCGTTTATTTATAGACGAAGCCCGCGGCGTGATGAAAAAAATGCTCGGCACACGACGTTTGTGCCAGCAGGTGGCGAATGGCTGGAGTGGCCAATTGAAGGTGGCCGTGGACTCTATTGTCAAACCCCAGCGCTGTCGGCAGCTGGTGCTGGATTTCTATCGGCAGTTTCCCGAAGTGGAATTGCTGCTGGAATACGAGGTGTACAACGGCGTGTGGGACGCCCTGGCCGATGAGCGCACCGACATCGTGATCGGCGCCACCAGCGCGGTGCCGGTGGCCAGCCACTTCACGTTTCGCGACATGGGGTTGTTGAACTGGCTGTGTGTGGTCAGCGCGAAGCACCCGCTGGCGACGGTGGCGGGTTTGCTCAGTGACGACCAATTGCGCCCGTTCGCCTCTCTCTGCATGACCGACACCTCGCGCAACCTGCCCAAGCGCGATACCTGGACCCTGGATAACCAACGCCGACTGGTGGTGCCCAATTGGGCCTCGGCCATTGATTGCCTGCGCGATGGCCTGTGTGTCGGCATGGCCCCGGCGCATCAGGTGTTGCCGTGGATCGAGCGCAGTGAGCTGGTGGCATTGCAATTAAGCCGGCCGTTCCCGGCCAGCCCGTCGTGCGTGGCCTGGGCACAGAACAAGCTGTCCCCGGCAATGGCGTGGTTGCTGGAGTATCTGGGCGATACCGAGACGATGAACCAGGAATGGCTGAATGGCCCGGATGGCTGAAAGTCACGCAGCTCAACTGTGGCAGCTGGCTTGCCGGCGATAGCGGTGTACCAGCCCCTACATTTGGCACAGACAGATCGCTATCGCAGGCAAGCCAGCTCCCACAGCTGATCGGGTTTCAGTCCAATAAGCGGGTAATGGCCCGCACGATCATCTCGACCTCTTTGGCATCCAGCGTCAGCGGCGGTAGCAGGCGAATGATTTTGCCACGCGTCACATTGATCAATAGCCCGTGCTCCTGAGCCGCACGCTGGGCAAGGTCGCGATACGGGCGGGCCAACTCGATGCCAATCATCAAACCCTGCCCACGAATCGCCGCCACCTGCGGATGCTCGCTCAACTCCACCCGCAACCGCGACAGCAGGCGCGCGCCCTGTTGCGCAGCGTTCTGCAGCAAGCCCTGCTCTTCAATGATATCCAGCACGGTGCAGCCCACGCGGCAGGCCAGCGGGTTGCCGCCGAACGTGCTGCCGTGGCTGCCCGGCGTGAACAACTCGGCCACCGTGGCGCGTGCCAGGCAGGCGCCGATGGGCACGCCGTTGCCGAGGCCTTTGGCCAGGGTCATCACGTCCGGAACAATGCCTTCATGCTGGAATGCAAACCAGGTGCCGGTGCGGCCGATGCCGGTCTGTATTTCATCCAGCATCATCAGCCAGCCGTGGCGCGAGCAATGCTCGCGCAGGGCTTTCAGGTAGCCGGGCGGTGCGGGTATCACGCCACTTTCGCCCTGGATGGGTTCCAGCAGCACCGCCGCAATGCGTGGGCCGAACGCGTGAGTGAGGGCTTCCAGTGCCGCCAGATCGCCAAAACCCACCTTAAGAAAATCCCCCGGCAAACGCTGAAAGCCCAGACGCACCGAAGGCCCGTCGCTGGCCGCCATGGTGCCCAGGGTACGCCCGTGAAACGCGTTTTCCATCACCACCACCAACGGCTCTTCGATGCCTTTTTTCCAGCCATGCAACCGTGCCAGCTTCAGCGCCGTCTCGTTGGCTTCGGCGCCGGAATTGTTGAAGAACGCGCGGTCCAGGCCGGACAACTGCGTCAGCCGCTGGGCCAGGCGCTGCTGCCAGTCAATGCTGTAGAGGTTGGACGTGTGCAGCAGCAGGCCCGCCTGTTCACTGATGGCCGTCACCAGCCTGGGGTGGGAATGCCCGACATTGGTCACCGCCACACCCGCCACCGCGTCGAGGTATTCACGGCCCTGCTGGTCCCACAGGCGCGTGCCCAGGCCACGAGTGAAGCTCAGGGCCAAGGGTTGATACGTGGTCATCAGGCAGGCGGCGGTCATGGTGGCAGGCTCCAGTGCATCGTTGGGATGGGTGCAGTATCGTTAGCCACCTGAGCTGGATAAACTGCACATTCCTGCAATGACTTTAAACCAGGGTTTGATAATGGATCTGTTCCAGGCGATGTCGGTGTACGTGAAAGTGGTGGAGGCCGGCAGCATGACCGCCGCCGCGCAGGAATGCGGGATGTCGACCACCATGGTGGGCAATCATTTGCGCGCGCTGGAACAACGGCTGGGGGTCAGCCTGCTCAAGCGCACCACCCGTAAACAAAGCCTCACGGAGTTCGGCGGGCAGTATTACCAGCGTTGCCTGGAGGTGCTGGGGCTGGTGGCCGACTCCGAGCTGCTGGCGGAGCAGGCCCACAGCGAAACCCCCAAAGGCAGCCTGCGGATCACCGCGCCCCCGGTATTCGGCACCGAACGCCTGACGCCCGCCCTGAGCGAATTTTCCCAGCGCTACCCGCTGATCGACCTGTACGTGGTGCTGAGCAACGAACGGATGGACCTGGTCGACAGCGGCTTCGACGTGGCGATCCGACTCGGCGAGCTGGAGACCTCCAGCCTGATCGCCCGGCCCATGCAGGCCTACACCCTGACCCTTTGCGCATCACCTGAGTACCTGGCGCGACGCGGCACGCCGCAGACACCCAACGACCTGCAGCACCATGACTGCCTGGCGTTCGCCTACCCGGCGAACGACAACTGGCGTGACACCGACAAACTGTGGCGCATGACCGGCGAGGAAGGCGAGGTTGAGGTTCCGGTGTCTGGCTCATTGACCATCAATAGCTCGCAAGGCTTGCGCCAGGCGGCCGTAAACGGCATGGGCATCATCATGCTGGCCGATGCCCTGGTGCAACCGAACCTGGAGAGCGGCAAGCTGGTGGCCTTGTTAACCACCTACCAACTGCCCTGCCGCCCCATGCACCTGCTCTACCGACAGGACCGCTACCGCCTGCCCAAACTGCGCGCCTTCGTGGATTTCGCCATGGAAAAATGGGCGCGCTAGAAGCTCACGCCCAACTCACGCAAACGTGCCGCAGTACGCTCGGCCGACACATGGTGAATGCCCTGCCAGCCGAGTGCGACAGCGGCGTCGATATTGCCGGCAACATCGTCGATAAACACGACTTCACTGGGTTGAATATCCGGCAGATGGGCACGTACCTGGGCGAGGCTGGCGTGATAAATCGCGGGGTCCGGCTTGATCAGCTTCAACTCGCCCGAGACCACAATGTCGCGCAAATATTGCAGGAACGGGTAGTTGGCCCGCGCATAAGGGAAGGTTTCAGCCGACCAGTTGGTCAACCCGAACAACGGCATATTGGCGTGATGCAGACCTTCGAGAATGGCCACGCCTTCCGGCAATGAGCCGCGCAACATCTCGTGCCAGCGGTCGTAATAGGCTTGGATGAGAGGTTGGTGTTGCGGGTATTGCTCGATCAGGTGGCGCGTGCCTTCGGCCAGGCTGCGGCCGGCGTCCTGCTCGGTGTTCCAGGCTTGGGTGCAAATGGTCTCGAGAAAGTGTTGCCGCTCGTGATCGTCGGTAATCAGCTTGCGGTAGAGGTGCTGCGGGTTCCAGTCGAACAGGACACCGCCGAAATCAAAAACTACTGCACGAATCGTCATCAGATCCTCCGTTGGCGTGGCTTGATAGCCGCAGGAGTCTGGCAGATTGTGAGCGAGGGTGGGAGCGCGAAGGAATGTAGGAGGGTTCCGATTCACATAGGCAAATGTGGGAGCGGCTGGTGTGGGAGCTGGCTTGCCTGCGATGCAGTCACCACGGTGTATCCGTTACACCGCGGCGATGCTATCGCGGGCAAGCCCGGCTCCCACACAGGCCCGCTCTCACATTTTTTTGACCGTGTTTAGGCTTGGACTAAGCCCTTGATCTTCACGGTCGGGTTCACATCGGCTTCGTAGTCCACGCCGTCGATTTCAAAGCCGAACAAGCGCAGGAATTCAGCCTTGTAGCCGGCGAAATCGCTGATCTCGTTGACGTTATCGTCGGTCACCTGGTTCCACAGCGCCGCCACGGCGTCCTGGACTTTAGGTTCCAGCTCGGCCAGGTCGGCGCGCAGGCGGCCGTCGGCGTCCAGCTTCGGCCCCTTGCCGTACAGGCTGTCCTTGAACAAGCCGTAGACCTGCTCGATGCAGCCTTCGTGGGTGCCCTGCTCTTTCATCACTTTGAACAGCAGCGACAGGTACAGCGGCATGATCGGGATCGCCGAGCTCGCCTGGGTGACCACGGCCTTGAGCACCGACACACGGGCATCGCCCTTGAGTGCAGCGAGGTTGTCGCGCAGGGTCAGGACTTTCTTGTCCAGGTCTTTCTTGGCTTCGCCGATCGAGCCGTTCCAGTAGATGTCCTGGGTCAGCTTCTCGCCCAGGTAGGTGAACGCGGTGGTCTTGGCGCCTTCGGCCAACACGTCCGCATCACGCAGGGCGTCGATCCACAGCTGCCAGTCTTCGCCACCCATGACTTTCACGGTGCCGTCGATTTCTTCCTGGGTCGCAGGCTCGAGGGTGGTGTCGACCACCACGCCTTTATCGGTGTTGATACCGCGCAAGGTCACGGCCTTGCCGATCGGCTTGAGGGTGGAGGTGTGCACCACGCCTTGCGGGTCGGTACGGCGTGGCGCGGCCAGGCTGTAAACGACCAGGTCGATCTTGCCCAGGTCTTTCTTGATGGTTTCGATGGTCAGGCGCTTGATCTCGTCGGAAAACGCGTCGCCGTTGATGCTCTTGGCGTACAGGCCTTTTTCGACGGCAAACTTCTCGAACGCCGCGCTGTTGTACCAGCCGGCGGAGCTCAGCTTGCCTTCTTCGCCTTCTTTCTCAAAAAACACACCCAGGGTGTCGGCGCCGCAGCCAAACGCAGCACTGATGCGCGCGGCCAGGCCGTAACCGGTGGAAGCGCCGAGGACCAGCACCTTCTTCGGGCCGCCTTCAATGGCGCCATGCTTGGTTACGTAGTCGATCTGTTCCTTGACGTTCGCTTCACAGCCAACAGGGTGAGCGGTCACACAGATAAAGCCACGAACCCGCGGTTTGATGATCATAAAATTTCTGCCTCTTCCAAGGTGCCGAAGGCCAATGGTGGCCATTCAACTTCAATCGTACCGGTCTATGACGTCCGAAAAACCGAAGCGTCACGATAGACGCAAATCTTCTGTTTACAAAATCCAATCAACAAAACCCGATGCACGCCGCACCGTGGGGTTAAGAACTGTGTCGGGCCTTCACAAATTCGCAATATTTAAAACGCCCAGCACGGTGATAACCCACTATCATGGCGGGATTGTTTCGCCTTGTTTCCGGTCCGGAGCCTCGCTTCATGAGTAAAAGTGCTGTTCAAAAAAAACTGGTCTCAGTCGCCTGGGTTCTCGGCGTTCTGCTGTTCATCTACTGCTTCCCACGCACCAGCCTGGTATTTCTGCTGCTGGTACTGTTCTGCGGCATCTATGACTTTCTGCGCAACGGTCTGTATGACCGCGACACCATCAAGAAGTACTTCGTGGGCAATGGCCGCAATACCTGGATATTGGCGCCGTTCAACACCCTGTTCGACCTGCTGAGCCTGCGCAACCGCCACGTCTACACCATGCGCGATCTGCCGCCGGCCTGGCGTGAAGACCTGCAACAGGTGATCGACGACGCCATGGCCAACAAGGATGAAATCATCAGCTACCTGGACGAGCGCATGGCCGAGAAAAAACGCGGCATGTTGTTCTTCCAATGGTACGGCCGCCCGATTGAAACCACCCTGGACATCCCGCAACTGCGCAAGAAACTGCCATTTGTGAAGACCATCGGCGTGTCGGTGTTCAACGAAAACCGCTCGACGTCCTTCCACTTCGGCCCGCTGCGCATGATGTTCCGCGTGCTCTACAACATGGCGCCGGCGCCTCACCATGAGGGTGTTTACATCCAGGTGGGCAAGCACAAGCACTACTGGCACGACGACCCGCTGTTTATCTTCGATGACACGCTGATGCATGCGTCCTTCAACAAGAACGACGCAAAACGTTACTGCCTGTTCATTGACATCGTTCGTCCGACCTTGCTGCCGTCAGTGCTCAATGCCGTGATCTCGGGCTTTGCCGGGCTGGTCTTTACCCTGCGTCGGGTTTTCTACAAAAACTGGAAGCTGATTCAGTAAGTTCTGCGGCATGATGGTGCTGGACGGAGTTTGCGCATGGCCCCATGCCTGCCAGACTAACCGTCTCGTGCGACCGAGTTCGGCGCTCACCATTCTCCAGCCACCGCCGCCCATGGCGGGTGCGGTGGCTGTGTTTTCAAGGAATCAGAATGCCCCAACGTCAAGTCATCAATGCCTCCGTCAGCCCCAAGGGCAGCCTCGAAACCCTGTCCCAACGTGAAGTCCAGCAACTGAGTGAAGCCGGAACCGGCAGCATCTACACGCTGTTCCGCCAATGCGCCCTGGCCATCCTCAACACCGGCGCGCATATCGACAACGCCAAGACCATCCTCGACGCTTATCAAGACTTTGAAGTGCGCATCCATCAGCAGGACCGCGGCGTGCGCCTGGAACTGTTGAATGCACCGGCCGACGCGTTCGTCGATGGCGAAATGATCGCCAGCACCCGCGAAATGCTGTTCAGCGCCCTGCGCGACATCGTCTACACCGAGAACGAGCTGGGCAGCCAGCGCATCGACCTGAGCGACTCCCAAGGCATCACCGACTACGTATTCCACCTGCTGCGCAACGCCCGCACGTTGCGTCCGGGCGTCGAGCCGAAAATCGTGGTGTGCTGGGGCGGGCACTCGATCAATACCGAAGAATACAAATACACCAAGAAAGTCGGCCACGAACTGGGCCTGCGCAGCCTCGACGTGTGCACCGGCTGCGGCCCCGGCGTGATGAAAGGTCCGATGAAAGGCGCGACCATTTCCCACGCCAAACAACGCATTACCGGCGGGCGCTACCTGGGTCTGACCGAGCCGGGCATCATCGCGGCCGAAGCCCCGAACCCCATCGTTAACGAACTGGTGATCCTGCCGGACATCGAAAAACGCCTGGAAGCCTTCGTGCGCGTCGGCCACGGCATCATCATCTTCCCGGGCGGCGCCGGCACGGCCGAAGAGTTCCTGTACCTGCTGGGCATCCTGATGCACCCGGACAACCGCGATGTGCCGTTCCCGGTCATCCTCACCGGGCCCAAGCACGCAGCGCCGTACCTGCAACAACTGCATGCGTTCGTCGGCGCCACCCTCGGCGAAGCGGCGCAGGCGCACTACCAGATCATCATCGACGACCCGGCCGAAGTGGCCCGCCAGATGACCGCCGGGCTCAAGGCCGTGAAACAGTTCCGCCGCGAGCGCAACGACGCGTTCCACTTCAACTGGCTGCTCAAGATCGACGAAGGCTTCCAGCGCCCGTTCGACCCGACTCACGAAAACATGGCCGGCCTGCAACTGAGCCTTACGCTGCCGCCCCACGAACTGGCGGCCAACCTGCGCCGCGCGTTCTCGGGGATTGTGGCCGGCAACGTCAAGGACAAGGGCATTCGCCTGATCGAACAGCACGGGCCGTATGAGATCCACGGCGACCCGGCCATCATGAAACCGCTGGACGAGCTGCTGCAGGCGTTTGTCGCCCAACACCGCATGAAATTGCCGGGCGGCGCGGCGTATGTGCCGTGCTATCGCGTGGTTCAGTAAGCGTCTAGCGCTGCACCGCCACACATTTGATTTCCACCAGCAGGCCGGGGTGTGCCAGTTCGGACACCCCGATCGTGGTCCAGGCGCAATGCCCGCGTGGAAACAGGCGGTTTTTCACCTCGCGAAAAACCGCCATGTGCTGGCTCATGTTCACGTGATACGTGGTCATGTCTACCACATCGTCGAAGCTGCAACCGCCCTCCTCCAATACCTGCCGCAGGTTCTGCCAGGCGGCGACGAATTGCGCCTCGGGATCTTCAATCACGGCCAGTTCCGGCGTGCGGCCGACCTGGCCCGCGCAGTAAAGAGTGTTGCCAACTTTTACCGCAGGCACGTAGCCGGCGCGCTCGACAATGGGTTGCATGGCGGGCGGAATGATGAGGCGGCGATCAGTCATAGCTTGTATCTCTTTGGGGCTGAGGACCCCGGGTGAAAACGCAGACTTGGGGCTAGGGTTTTACCTGTTCCCATCCACTCCCACCAGTAGAGCGACCTATGGACCAACGGATCTTGTCCTTCATCACCCCTTACCCTACGGTAAGGAATATCACGATGGAGATCTTCACTATGGCAACCGCCACACTCACCTCAAAAGGGCAAATCACCATTCCTGTCCAGGTCCGCACGGCGCTCGGCCTGGAAACAGGCGACCGGGTTGAATTTGTCGAAACGGAAGACGGCAAGTTTTCCATCATTGCCGCGAGCAAAACCGTGCTGGACCTCAAGGGCCTTATCCGCAAGCCTGCCAATGCCGTGTCGATTGAAGACATGAACCACGCCATCGCCGCACAGGGAGCAAACGCGGGATGATCGGGCTGGATACCAATGTGTTGGTGCGCTATGTCACCCAGGATGATCCGGTTCAATCACCCAAGGCCTCGGCGCTGATCGAATCGCTCACCAGCGTTTCGCCGGGTTTTGTCAGCCTGGTGTCCGTGGTGGAATTGGTATGGGTTTTACAAAGCTGCTACCAATCGGCCAAGAGTGACGTGGTAACCGTGCTGGAAACGCTGCTGCGAACCCGTGAATTGACCGTCGAACATGCCGAGATCATCTGGCAGGCACTCCGACGATTCACTGCGGGCAAAGCCGAGTTTGCCGACTACCTGATAGAACGCTGCGCCCATGCAGCAGGCTGTGAATACACCGCGACCTTTGACATTACCGCAGGCAAAGCAACCGGAATGAAACGGTTGGCCTGAACGGCAGCGTTGCGGCAAATGACCGGCTTTGGTAAAAACCGCTTCTACCCTTGATCGAGAGAAAGACCCACGTGCGCACGCTTCTTCTCGCTGCCTTGGCCCTCGCGCCGACCCTCGTCCTGGCCGACACCATCGCCTGGCCCGACCTGCCGAAAACCTGCTTCGTCAGCGGCCGCTCCGCCACCAGCGTGGATGTCGACACCGGCTGTGCGGCGTTTCTGATCAATGTACAAGGCAAGGCGGCAGGCACGCCGATCAAGCTGGCTATTCCCCAGTACGCACTGCACGTGGACGAAGCCACGGGCAAGGAAACGCCGGTGATCATCATCCAGGCGGAAGAGAACGGCGAGATCAAGGCCGTGGGCTACAAGGAACTCGGCACCGAGCAACTCGGTGCCGCGCTGTTGCGGGAGGTACGGCTGCTGGGCACCCAGAAGCCGATCTAGGCGTTGTTTCGGACTGGGCTCAGCGAACCCAACCACCGCCCTGCCAATGGTAGCCGTCATTACGCTGAACCCAGTGCGGGTGCACATAGCGATAACCTTCGCGCACCTGCTCCCAATGGCCGTGCACAGCAACGTATCGCCCGCCTTGCCAACGCCAGTAACCGCGTGACCATACATAGCCGTAGCGCGCAGCCGGCTCGACTTCGATGACCTGGACCGGCGGCGGTTGTGGCGCAACCACTTCAACATACTCACGTTGTACCGGCCCACGCTCATGCACGACGCGCTCTTGCACACACCCGGACGCCGCGACGACTACCGCCGCCAATGCCGCATAACGTAGCAACATACAAAATCCTCGGGCGCTAACGCCCAGCACTTGCACCAGAAAAAATGCCCCCTTGTTGCAGCTTCGCTCCTGCTTGGCCCTGGGTTCTTTTTAACAGGTGATGTCTGTCGGATTGCTGAACCCGCAGGCCTCAAGAGGCAGACGCGACGGTCGGTCGCTTCAGGCGCGCCACTAGCAACCCCGCGAACAACCTCCACAGGCCCAGCTAGGCAACGAACGTGAGTTGCACCGGCCCGCACTCATGCCACGCAGACGATTGCACACAACTCCGACACCCCGACCACTACCGCCACCAATGCTGCATAACGTAGCCACATATAAAACCCTCGGGCCGTGCGGCCCAACGTCTGCACAAATCAAAAATGCTCCTGTGTTTGAGCCGCGCTCCTGCTTCGGCTTGGGTTCTTTTTTAGCAGGTGATATCTGTCGGGTTGCTGAACCTGCTGGCCTCAAGAAGCGCACGCGACGGTCGGTTGCTTCAGGCGTACCAGAATCAGCCCGGCGACTACCACAGCAATGCCGGCGTAGGTCGATGCATGGATCACGTCGCCAAACATCAGCGCCGCCCACACCAGAGTGACCGGTGGCTCCAGATAGACCAGCGCCGCAACGTGGGTCGCCGTCATGACCCGCAACAACATCCACAGGCTCAAATAGGCGATGAAGGTGGAAAACACCGTCAGCCAGACAATTGAAATCAGCACGTCCGGGTCGTGAGGAATACTCAACGTATCGGTAAACAGCACAGCACCGGCAAAGCCGATCAAGGTCAGCAGCGACTGAATGAACAGCGGCAACACCAGACCCGCGTCATGGCGATGGACGGTGCGGCGCTCATACAAAGTCGCCAGCGTCAGCCCCAGCGCAGCTGCCAGTGGCAACAGATACATGACCAGGCCGATGCCCTGCCCGCCACTGCCGTACTGCCCGGCAATCACGATGGACACCCCGGCAAAACTGATCATCAGCCCGATCCACTGCCAACCGCCACTGCGCTCGGTCGCACTGCCCGTCGACAGCGCCGCCGTCATCAACGGTTGCAGCGCCGCGATAATCGCGGCAATGCCGGGCGGCAGGCCATTTTGGATCGCGACGTAGAGGCAACTCAGGTACAGAAACTGCGATAGAAAACCGATGATGGCGTAGTGGCGGATTTGCGCCCATGAAACCCTCAGCAACCTCACATTCAAAAACAGTCCCAGACACACCGCGACCAACAGAAAACGCCAGAACAGCAAGTTGAACGCCCCGCCGCCCTGCGTACCCAGCTTGGCGCCGATATAGCCGGAGCTCCACGACAGCACAAACGCCACCTGCAACAGCAGTCTCTTCAAGGTTGATCGCGTCATGAAGCCTCCCGTCAATGTGCATTGACTGAAAGGCTAAGGGCCGCGCATGCTTCTGTATATTTGAATTACTAGCATAACCAATTCGCAATAGTGGAATCATGGCCAAACAACTGAACATCGACCTGCTGCGCACCTTCCACGCCGTGGCGCGCTTCCGGCGCTTCAACGAAGCGGCCGAGCATGTGCACCGCAGCGCGTCGACCGTGACCACTCAGATTCAAAAGCTCGAAGACCAAATCGGTCAACGCCTGTTCAGCCGCAGCAACCAGGGCGTCGAGCTGACCCTGTACGGCAAGAAGCTCCTGGGCGAAACCACCGAGTTTCTCAAGAGCCACGACCGCCTGCTGATTGCGCTGATGCCGCAGCGCATGCAGGGCAAAATCCGCCTGGGCATTCCCGACACCTATGCCCCGGCGTTTATGCAGGAGTTCCTACCCCGGTTAATCGCTGACAACCCGCTGCTCGAGCTGGAAGTCGAAGCGCGCACCAGCGGTGAACTGCTGAATAGGTTTATGGCCAACCAGCTCGACCTGGCCATCACCGTCAGCGCACAGCCGTTGGCCCAGGGCGAACGTCTGGGGCCGGTTCAGCCGCTGTGGGTGGCGGCCGAGGGCTTCAGTTGCCCGCCGAATACGGCGCTGCCAATTACGGTGCCGGTCGCCGGCTGCCCGTACCGTGCGGCGGCGTTGCAGACGTTGAAAGATCACGGGATTTACCACCGGGTCTTGCTGGAGAGCCCCAACTCCACGGCGGTCGAGGCCTGTATCCGCAGCGGCGTGGCGGTGGGTTTGATCGAGGAGAGCCGCATGGGCAAAGGGCTGACGCAAGTGATTGCAGGGTTCGAGTTGCCAGCGCTGCCGGTGCATCATCTGTACCTGCTGTGCGATAGCAGCAATGCATTGGCCTTACACCTGTACGAGCAGGTTAAACACGGCTTCCACCTCTAAACCCTCACGCCGCGCCGAAGCGCGCCAGCACCGCCTCGACAAATCGTCGCAACTTGGCGGTGCGCTGCCGGTTGGCCGTGTAAACCAGGTGCATGGATCGGCTGGGTGCCTCAAACGCCGGCAGCACGCGTATCAATTCGCCTTTGGCCAACGCGGTGCGCAGGAAGTCTTCGGGGCCGAGAACGATGCCGAACCCATCCAGTGCCGCCGACATCAACGCCCTGCTTTCATTGATTTGAAGACGGCTGGCCACCTGCACCTTGTAAGGCGTCGCGCCTTGGTGGAAGACCCACTCGCGATCCGCCGGGCGTGACCAGAAGGCGTAGCCCAGGCATTCATGCTGTTCAAGGTCCGCCGGCAGTTGCGGTGTGCCCCGCGCCGCGAGGTAAGCCGGCGCTGCGCAGACCACCAGCCGATAAGGCGCCAGCGGCCGGGCCGTCAAGCCAGTGGTGCCCAGAGGGCCGATCCGGAAGGCCGCCTCATAGCCTTCCTCCACCAGGTCAACGAAACGATCCGTCAGGTGCAGGTCGATTTCCACGTCCGGGTTGTCGCGCAAAAAGGCAGTAATCAGCGGCATTAGGCTGTAGGAGCCGAAGGTGACCGGGGCGGTGATTTTCAGCTTGCCGCGCGGTGTGTCGTTCATGATCTGGGCCAGTGAATCGGCAGCCTCGGCTTCCGTCAGGATATGTTTGCAACGCTCGTAGTACGCGTGCCCCAGCTCGGTCAGGCTTTGCCGACGCGTGGTGCGGTTGAGCAAACGGGCACCGAGCCGTTGCTCCAGCGCGGCAACATGTTTGGCCACCATCTGCGCCGACAGGCCCAAGCGCTCGGCGGCACGTGCGTAAGAGCCCAACTCGGCGGCCACCACAAAGGCATTCATGCTAGAAAGGCGGTCCATCATTCCCTACTCCCAGTAACAACACCCAAACCAAAACGCGCATTTATCGCCAGTTGGTTGCCAATCATCATAGCCGCTCTACGATTTACGAGGAGCAAGGCCATGAAGATCGGCGTGATTGGAGCAGGTTTTATCGGACGTGCCGTGGCACAGCTCGCACTGGCTGCCGGGCATGAAGTGATGTTGAGCAACTCTCGGGGCCCGCAAACCATGAGCAGCGTGCTCAGCGGCATACTGGGCGTCCAGGTGGGCAGCGCTGAAGACGCCGCCCAATTTGGCGACGTGGTGCTGGTGGCGATTCCCCTGGAGCACTACCGCAGCGTGCCCGCGCAGTGGTTGGAAGGCAAAACGGTGCTGGACGCGAACAATTACTACCCCAACCGCGATGGACATATCCCGGTGCTGGACCGCTTTGAAACCACCACCAGCCGGCTGCTCGCCGAGCGCTTACCGCATTCACACGTGGTGAAAGTGTTCAATGCGATCTTTGCGCCGGACCTGACGCAAGACGCCCGCCCCCATGGCGCACCCGACCGCCGTGCACTGCCGGTGGCCGCCGATGACGCCACGGCAAAAGCGCACGTCATCCGCCTGCTCGACGAACTCGGTTTCGACGCCGTGGACGCCGGTGGGCTGGATGAAAGCTGGCGCTTTGAACGGGCGAAACCCGCCTATTGCGTGCCACTGGACCAAGCAGGTTTAAAAGCGGCGCTGGCCGCGGCCGAACGCACGGTTGAACTGCCTGCGGTCGAGCGCGTTCGCGCCTGAACACCTGCAGACAAAAAGCCCGCTGACCGTTACCGGTTCAGCGGGCTTTTTAACATCAGGCTTGGCTTACAGCGCCAGGTCAGACGCCGGCTTGCTCGGCTCAGCCGCAGGCTTGGCAGCCTCGGTGGCCTGGGTCGCCTTTGGTGCAGTCAACTGCGGAATCGCAGGCGGTGGGGTCAGTTGCAGGACGCCGGCCGTGTAGGCCCATTCCTTGGCAACAGCCTCAGGACTGTCGTTCAGCTTGGTGCCGTAGCTCGGTACGATCTGGTGCAGCTTTGCCTGCCACTCAGGGGTCGCCACCTTGTCCTTGAAGATCTTTTGCAGCACGGTCAGCATGATCGGAGCCGCGGTGGACGCGCCTGGCGATGCACCCAACAGGCCTGCAATGGAGTTGTCGGCGGAGCTGACCACTTCGGTGCCGAGTTTCAGGACGCCGCCCTGCTCTTCGTCACGCTTGATGATCTGCACGCGCTGACCGGCTTGCCACAGGCGCCAGTCTTCTTTCTTGGCGTTCGGGAAGTACTCTTTCAGGGCGTTGTAGCGGTCGTCATCCGACAGCATCAGTTGGCCAGCAAGGTACTCGACCAGTGGGTATTCACGCACACCGACGCGGGTCATTGGCCAGATGTTGTGGGTAGTGGTGCTGGTCAGCAGGTCCAGGTACGAGCCTTCTTTCAGGAACTTGGTCGAGAAGGTCGCGAATGGGCCAAACAGAATCACGCGCTTGCCATCCAGCACGCGGGTGTCCAGGTGCGGCACCGACATCGGTGGTGCGCCAACCGAAGCCTTACCGTAGGCCTTGGCCATGTGCTGCTCGGCGATGGCCGGGTTATCGGTCACCAGGAACGAACCGCCGACCGGGAAGGCAGCGTAGTCCTTGGCTTCAGGAATGCCCGACTTTTGCAGCAGGTGCAGTGCACCGCCGCCCGCGCCGATGAACACGAACTTGGCGTCGGTTTCGGTCTTGGTGCCGTCTTTCAGGTTTTTGTAGCTCACACGCCACGAACCGTCGGCGTTACGGGTGATGTCCTGCACTTCGCTCGACAGTTTCAGGTCGAACTTCGGCGTGGTTTGCAGGTGAGCAACGAACTGGCGGGTGATCTCGCCGAAGTTCACGTCGGTGCCGATCGGGGTCCAGGTGGCCGCGATTTTCTGGTTCGGGTCACGCCCTTCCATCATCAGCGGAACCCACTTGGCGATCTGCGCCGGGTCTTCGGAGTACTGCATACCGGCGAACAGCGGGCTCGCTTGCAGGGCTTCGTAGCGTTTTTTGAGGAACTTGATGTTGTCATCGCCCCACACGAAGCTCATGTGCGGTGTGGAGTTGATGAACGAACGCGGGTTCTTCAGCACGCCCTGCTGGACCTGCCAGGACCAGAATTGACGGGAGATTTGGAACGCTTCGTTGATCTCGACCGCTTTCGGGATCTCAACGTTGCCGTTCTTGTCTTCCGGGGTGTAGTTCAGCTCAGCCAGGGCCGAGTGACCGGTACCGGCGTTGTTCCAGCCGTTGGAGCTTTCTTCGGCCACACCATCAAGGCGCTCGACCATCTCCATCGACCAGTCCGGCTGCAGCTCATTGAGCCATACACCCAGGGTCGCACTCATGATGCCGCCGCCGATCAGCAGCACATCGACTTTCTTTGCCTCTTCCGCGTGCACGGAGGTGATCCCCATCGACAAAGCCAGCCCCAGCAGGGCAGTGTTTACTTTTTTAAACATCAGTAGCACCTATGATAAAACGCCATCCGCCCCACTGCCCCTGAGCATGGGCAACCCTCTATCACGCCGCGCCAGGCAGCGCACCGCGGGGGTTTGCACATTCACATAAGGACCGCAGGGTGGGCACACAAGGCCGACGTATCGACCTCACTTTTATGTCCCTTCTGCGCTGACTTCTTATCATTATTGGCTTCAGCTACCTGGGCAACAGCCAACCGCCGGGACGTATACGGGTGTACGCACCGGGGAAAGACTAGACCAAGACGGCGCGCAGAATATCACGCTGAACAGCGTTTATGCGTCGTTTGGCCAATTGACAGCACTAAAACAGGACTTTTCCCCGCCCCTGTCAAGCCGAGCGAGCGCGACGTGGGGTCACAGGGTAGCAATCGGGTGGAACTCTCGCGTTCAAGGCTGTTCTAGACACCTTCGCCGCTGCTTGCGTAGCATCGGCGGCGGTCCTTCGTGCACTTCACCCACACAGAGTTACCCATGACTATCCAGCAAACACCCGGGCACGTACTGCCCGCGCGCAGCGCCGCCAAAATGGAAGCTGCCATGGCCGTGGGCGCCTTCGCGATCGGCACCGGCGAATTCGCCATCATGGGCCTGATGCCCGACATCGCCCACAATTTGAATTTGAGTGAACCGCAAGTCGGCCACGCCATCAGCGCCTACGCGCTGGGCGTGATGGTCGGCGCCCCGCTGCTGGCCATCCTCGGCGCCAAGCTGCTGCGCAAACACATGCTGTTATTGCTGATGGGCCTGTACGCGCTGGGCAACCTCGCCACCGCCTTCACCCCGACCTTCGGCTCGCTGGTGGCCTTCCGCTTTATCAGCGGCCTGCCCCACGGCGCCTACTTCGGCATCGCCGCCGTCGTCGCCTCCAGCATGGTGCCCAACGACAAACGCGCCGGCGCCGTGGCCCGCGTGATGATGGGCCTGACCCTCGCCATGCTGCTCGGCAACCCCATCGCCACCTTCCTCGGCCAACACCTGGGCTGGCGCTCGGCATTCGCGCTGGTCAGCGCCATCGCCGTGTGCACCCTCTTCTTGGTCTGGCAATTCGTCCCCGACCGCCGCGACGAACCGCGCAGCGACCCACGCAAAGAACTGCGTGCCTTCACCAAACCGCAGGTGTGGATGGCGCTGTCGATTGGCGCAGTTGGGTTTGCCGGGATGTTCTGCGTGTTCAGCTACCTCGCCCCGACCATGCTCGAAGTGACCAAAGTCTCGCCACAATGGATTCCCTTCGGCCTCGCCGCCTTTGGCGTCGGCGGCATCATCGGCAACATTGCCGGCGGCAAGCTGTTCGACCGCATGCAGTTCCGCGCGGTGGGCTTGATCCTGGTGTGGTCGATAGCCGTGCTGCTGTTCTTCCCCTTCGCGGCATCGTCGCTATGGGGCGTGCTACTGAGCATGGGCCTGGTCGGCACCATGGTGGCGTTGGCCGCACCGCTGCAGATCCGCCTGATGGACATCGCCCACGAAGCCCCGAGCCTGGCGGCAGCGTCCAACCATGCGGCATTCAACCTGGCGAACGCGCTGGGGCCGTGGTTTGGCGGCATGGCGATTACGGCGGGTTACGGCTGGACCAGCACCGGCTACATCGGCGCCGCAACAGCGCTGGCCGGCCTGGGCATCTACCTCATCGCCCGCCGCATGAAGGGCGGCCACTAATCACACACACCTCCTCCCCCACCACAGAGCAAATGTGGGAGGGGGGCTTGCTCCCGATAGCAGTAGGTCAGTCACCACACAACTGACTGACCATCACTGCCTCAATCATCATGCAACAACCCCGACCCATACTCCCCATAACTACTCCCCAACCCACTGCCGCCAAAACTCATCTTGGCCGCCTTGCTCGGGCTATGGTCCCCAAACGCCTGGCATCCCCCCGAAAAACAAGGGTCACCACTCCCGCCCGGCGACCCCGTCGAACAAGCGCCCAACAGCAACGTGCCAGCAATCATCACGACTTTAACCAGGTTCGAGATCATGTTTTCAGTTCCCTATGGGCTGGAGGCGCGGGGGTCCTCTCTTGAAGAGGATCGTAGACCTCAAAGGCACTGGGGATTATGAAATTTAGCGGGGTGACAGCATGGGTTCAGGTTGCCGCCCTGGGGTAAGGCGGCGGGGTTTGGGGTCAGGCGGTGGCTGGGCTGGCGGCTGGGGCGACTTGCTCTTGGGCGCGGGCGACGAGCAGCGCGCTTAGGTCTATGAGTTGTTGAATGCCGAGGATGATGGCGCGGTGGGGTTCGTCGAGATCGAAGGCCAGGGTGGCGGCCATTTGGTTGGCTGAATCGAGGTTTTCGGCGGCGTTGGCTAGGAGGGTTTCGGTGTCGATGTTGGGGCTGACTAGGAATAGGTTATTGGTTGCGTGGTCGGAGGTGGCGGTGTCGTCAGATGGGGGCAGGTAATGATGAATAGCGCGCTGTGCTGCAGCTTGAAGCTTGGCATCAGCGGGTTCAGCATTTGAGGCATGAGGCGGATTCGGTGTGACCTTGTACATGGCGAAGCTCCTTTAGAATTCCAGGAACTACCAAACTCACTTCCACATGAGGGTGGCAGCTGTACGCAGGTGTGGAAGACCAGGGCTAAAGGACCCGGCGCACCGAAGTGCCCCGCGCACAGCCGCCATAAGCAATCATACAGACGTAAAAAAACGCCGGTAGGTGTTTATGGGCAATTGAGCGCCTTCAGCTTGGACGGACTTCCACATCCGGCCGCTGGATTGGCAGCGGCTGGAGGAGGTTAGCTAGGGGTGGTCTGAGGGGCAAGCTGAGAAAAGTGTGGGAAGTTTCTCAGTGGAGTTTAACCAGTTCCCGAGATCACTCCATACAATGTGAGTCGTCCCGAAGATGGATTGGACTGCATAAGCAAGTTTTCCGTGGCTTGCAGATCATGTCGTGTGTAATAGCTGTGCAATCGCACGCACACCATCGCTACATCTCTTCTCCACCTCCCATCCGGCTGGACTGATGCTGACTGGACAGACCGATCACTCGACTCCAGCAGTCCTGGCACTACCGACTGGCACTACCCATTCTTATACGGGCCGAGCATGCCCATGAGCCTGGCCATCATCGTGATATGAGATAAGCTGAGTACACCAAAATGCCGGAGGGCCAAGGACGTGTTAGAGAGAGAAATGGAAGAGAAACAGCCACTGATGGATGTGGCGACTCTGGATGACTTCGAGCATATCGATCCGTCCTCGATCTTGGCGCTCAGCAACTCCTTACACTTTCATACCCTGGAGCGTACTTTTCTGAAGGCTTCTCAGGAGGCGGAGGCTCGTGAGGATGGGGCAGCAGTTAGGGCCTACAAAGTTCTGGCCGTAATTTGCAGCTATCACTTTAACCCTGATAGACCGGATACGTTCACACCCCAGCTTATAATGGATGGGCAGCGAACCCTGATCCCTAGTGATTTTGTAGGTGAGCAGCAAGATGTTCTGGTGGATATAGTTGAAAAGTTTGACCACCCCTTGCTACGAGCCAGAATTGCGGACAGCTGCTGGTATATGAACAGAAAACTGCACGAGGTGGCGATGCTGGCCGCTGAGTCCTATCTAGTGGCAGTACAAGATTTTTTCGACAAGAAACTCCTCCATGAATATGAGTCCGACTTCAAAGTACCAGCAAAAATCACCAACCTGATTGAGAGAGCATTTTCAATATACGCCTCAACAGGCAAGAAAAATGAGATACCGCAGATAGCCAAGAATATATTATCTCTAGCTCACGAAACAGCAAAAGAGAACAGCAATTTAATCGCATTTTACGAATTATCGCTCATCCTACAAAGCTATCGCCTGACTGACTGGAGTGTAATAGCAAGCGAAGCTGAGTCCTTAGCATTAGCGAACAGCACTACACAATATGCCGAAGCAGTAAAAAAAATATGGGGACTTGCAGCCCAGGCTTATACCAATCTTGGTGATAAAGAGTCCGCGAAGCAATGCAAAGTTTCTGCAGTTGATCAAACCTTGCGAATGAGAGACAGCGTTAGTCAGTCGTCAGCAAAAGCGTATTGGACTAAATTAGCAATCGGCGAATACCGCTCCATCAAAGGAATGGCTGAAGAAATTGTAAAGCTGAAAGCTGAGCTACAGATTCTCGAAGAAGAGTCCTTAGATGACCTAGCCGAATTCAGCATGCCACTTGATCTCTCAGACATACGGAAGCTCACTCAGGAAAAGTTTGAGAGCCTTGAAGTTCACGAAATGCTATTCCGACTCGCGCTAATAGATAAACCGCCCCAAAAGGTAGCACTACATAAAAGCTGCCTATCCAGAAGAGACCGTTACTTCTTTTCTTCAATGGCAGGTAAAACTTTCGCTGATTCGCAAGGAAAGATCATTGCCAACTCTCCGTCAGCACCGTTGGGAGTTACTCCACCGGAGACCTGGTTCGATCATGAAAGCCTGGTAGATGTCAGCTTTAACTGTCATGTTGCCTCAGAAGGAAACATCAGGGCCGCATGCCAGGCCATGTGTCGCCATCAGCAAATAGACGAACGACATTTGATACCTGTAGTTTCACAAAGTGCTTTTGTCCCATATGGCCACGAGCTCGTATTTGCGCTAGGGTTTGCTCGCCTTATTCAAGGGGATATGGTCTCAGCTGCTCACTTACTTATTCCACAACTTGAGAACTCACTGCGTTTCATTTTAGCGAATGACGGATCAAACACAGCAAAGCTCAACATTGATCTGACACAGGAAGATCAATCTCTCAGCCAGCTATATTCCAACCAAAGAAAAGCTTTGGAGGCCAGGCTGGGCGTCGACATCACATACATGCTCCACCTTCTTTTCAACCTAAAAGGAGGCCCCATGCTAAGGCATGAAATGGCACATGGCAAACTGTCTGCAAGCGATTGCTACAACCCTTTATGTGTCTATGCATGCTGGTTGATGTATCACATTACTTGCCTACCACTGCTGAGTCGTTGGAGTTCGCATGTTGCCCCGGCAATCCTAGAACTCGAACATTGACAATGTATGAGGGATATCGGGGTCAGGATATCGGGGTCAGACCACGATATACGCTATCACGTCGCACCATCAGAGGGTTTCGCGCAGAGTTTCCTTAGGGTGATTCGCTTTTGAGGATGCTTGCTACCATCGCCCGAAATGCCCGTTGTTGGGTGATCGAAAAGCCCAGGGTAACGATGATCACACTCAGCCAGATCAAAAAGATCTTGAATGGATCGAACTCAAGAACCACGAGTGCCCAGGTCACCAGAGCGCCACCGATGCTACCCACCCCCCACCAGGCGATGAGTATGGGCTGCACCACCTTTTGAATGTCTCGATAGAGCAGCAACCGGGCGGCCCCCATTAGCAATAAAACCATTCCCGTCCAACCGAAAGCAGCCATCAACGGCAGCGACGAACCCTGGCGCTGATACAAAAAAGCCACCCATTCGTAGAACGGCCCCAATGCGCTCATCTGCTGGAACGTATCGCGGCTGGGCAACTGCCACTGGGCCCAGTGCGCTGGATCAATGACCTGCAGCGCAAGGCTGAACAACGCCACCAAGACGCCACACAAACCAAGGGCTCGCCACGCCGGGACAGCAATACGGTAGTTGTTCACATTGCGCAGCCGTTCTACGCCGAACACCGTATCGGTTTGCTCGCCCCGGGCAATCACGGTTTTGCCGTCACGCTGGATCGCGGTGCCAATCACGAGTACCTCCAGACCTTCGCTCAAGAGAACCTCGCCCTGCTGGCGGTGTCCCTCCCCCGCTATGTATCGATAGTCCTCCGGTTCTGGCACCTGGCCTGAGAACAGATCAATGCC
Source organism: Pseudomonas sp. O39 (assembly GCF_045447295.1). Lineage (NCBI taxonomy): Bacteria > Pseudomonadati > Pseudomonadota > Gammaproteobacteria > Pseudomonadales > Pseudomonadaceae > Pseudomonas > Pseudomonas sp. O39. Next base: position 5,562 of record NZ_JBJGXV010000037.1, on the reverse strand, counting down.
CGCAGCCAAGATATCCACAGTGCCGTGGGCATCTTTAAGGGCAAAATTGCTGCATTGTACGTCGGTAAATACCGTCCTCCATTCGTCCTTGTCGACACTGTTGCGGTAACTTTCCTCGATTCGTATCGAGTACCCCGCACAGGGCAAGCCATTCACCGGGGATAATCGCGACTCCTTGAGCACCACGACGCCACAGACTTTTACCAGGCCTGGTGCCAGCGAGTACGAAGGGCTGAGGTGCAGGCGCTTGTCTGCATGGTAGAAGCCTTTGTTCATGGTGACGGCATCCCTGTCTACTTGTAGTGGCTTGCATTAGAAAACGGTCACCCGGTTGCAACTCCGGGTCCTGCGCCGACCGAATTTCTGGGGGCTATCGGGGGATATCGGGGTCAGACCACGATATACGGCACAATGATCTCCTTGAGATCCGCGACGTTATCCAAAGCGGGGAAATTTCTTACAGCATCAGGATTATTCCCAGGATCACCTTATCACTCCCGTGTCGCACCGATGATGGATTGGAACTACTAATCCTGTAGGCCATGTATTTATTGCTCTGCACAGCCGACCTGAGAGCTGCGTACCACTTTTGTACCAACACCACCTCCAAGCAGTGACGCCCTACCCATCACGACAGGCGGCAATCGGCCAAAAGAAGTCATTCGAATTGCTTTCCAAGCCCAACCAAAATTGAGATATTCCATGGATAGCGGAAACCTGAGCCGATGGTGATAGTCCACCGCTACCAAGCACATGGAGTGCGCACCTAACCCATAGACGGGCAATGCAATGCCAATGACCTACTTTCCGCTCCAAATTTGGAATAAACACTGGCGACTCGACGGCACCTTGGTTAGCTGCCGTTACTGTGGGTTTATCCAACACTTCGCCGACTCCACATCATTTAGGCATGAGCGAGGTTGTAAGGCACTCCGTATGCGTGCCGAGTACCCAATTCGAGAACTGGGCTCAATTATCGAGCGAAAAATTCAAGATAAAACGTTCTGACGCTAATATCCGATGAACAGTTGGCCCTGAAGCTTTCGCCGATCACAGCTCGACACTGAATCGAGTCAGGCCGATAGACTCGGCGAAGCGACCAACAGCCGTCAAACTCGCCCAGGTGCGCCACGGTTCACGCCGGGAGCGCACCGCAATCAAACGAGCAGTGGGCCCACCCAGGCGGATGGAAAGGGTCCATTTGCTGTTATCGTGGACCATCCTGCCCACCACCGCCTCCCGGACCGCGTGCTGGCTAACCAAGGCTATCAGGGTGTCCGACTGGATGGACACGCCGATCATAATTTCAACTCCTGGCGGCGCTTCGCGGCTGCTACCTCTATCGCGATATAGAGCGCTTTGAGGATGTCTGAAGTCAGAACACTTGCAGCCTCAACGCCTTCCAAAAAGCCTTCCAGACGTTCTTGGTGCAACGCCAGCGCGTGTATATCGTCACAACAAACCAAAGCTGCCAGAAGGTTGGCCAACCTTGTGCGGATCAGACTGACCCCGTTCGTCGAAAACACACTGCTCCCGTTAACAGGCCCGCTAGGGCCTCGCAAAATCATGCGCAAATCGCGCAATGGGAAATTTTCATGGCTCAGTTCACAGCCTTCACAATGGATCAGCGGAGTATCCGCATTACTGGGCAGTTGCGAGGCCAGGCAGTAGCTGCAACGGACTTCTTCGTCGCACATCAGCCAGCGGTCGTTCCAGAGCCCCAGAGCAAAATCTGCGGTCACGCTCTCATCCAAGGCTGACGCTATGTCTCGATCAATTGTCATCCATAACCTCACTCGGCGCTGGCCTGCGCCTCAATTGGTATCTTGTAATCCAGCTGACGAGGAAACACCTGATGAACGTAAATGAAGTCGCATCCATGGCGCGTCAGTAGCGATGTGTGCCTAAATCCAATGTAGTCGGTTCTGGCATACCACACCAGTGGGGTTTGGTTTCCGCCAGGGTACAAAAAAGCCCCCACACCTGGCGCAGGTGTGGGGGCTTTTTGAACATAAGCGGCGTTATTGGTAACGCATGTTTATCCGCACTCTGCGTTTGATCTGCCTGACAGTTATCATCCAGCCGAAGCCCGAATCAGATGAAAGGTCATTTGAAGTGTGAAGCCCACTGGAGTACTAAACTACGAAGCGGTCCACCAAGCGCTTCATAGCTACCGCTAAATTACTCATCTCGTTGCTAGCACTGGCCGTTTGGCTCGCTCCGGCTGCGCTTTGGATGGAGAGCTCACGGATGCTTACCAGATTGCGATCAACTTCTCGGGCCACGTGCGCCTGCTCCTCAGAAGCGGTAGCGATAAGCAGATTCCTCTCGTTAATAAGCACAATGGCACTTGCAATCTGATCGAGCGAAGCACTGGCTTCCTGTGCCACTACCAACGATTGCATAGCCTGTTCTTTACTCAAACCCATGGCTTCAACTGCGTGTCTTGAGTCAGATTGAATGGCAGAAATCATCTGCTCAATCTCTTGCGTGGATTGCTGAGTGCGATGCGCCAACGCCCTAACCTCATCGGCTACCACGGCGAAGCCACGGCCTTGTTCGCCAGCACGCGCAGCTTCGATTGCGGCATTTAGCGCAAGCAGGTTTGTCTGTTCCGCAATAGCGCGAATCACCTCGACAACCTTACTGATCTCTTGTGCCCGATCGGATAAAGCCACAACCTGATCACTGGTGCTGACCACACTGCCGGTAAGAGACTGAATGGACGTCAGCGTCTGCGCAACGCGATCCTTCCCTGTCTGTGTAAATTCCTGTGTGCGCTTCGACTCTTCAGATGCCGATTCAGCATTCCGCGCCACCTCATCAACAGCGGCACTCATTTCGGTCACCGCAGTGGCTGCCTGATTGACTTCATCGTTCTGCGAGACCATACCTTTGCTCGACTCCTCGGTAACGGCAGACATTTCCTCAGCGGCAGATGCCAACTGACTGGAGGAATCGGTGATTTGCACAATTGTGTCGCGCAAGTTCTCCTGCATCTGGGCCAGGGCTTTCAAAAGGCGTCCAGCTTCATCACTCCCGCTAACAACTACCGATTTGGAAAGATCGCTGCCGGCAATGCGCTCGGCTACCAGCAAAGCTTGACCAATTGGAGTTGTGATGCTTTTTATGAGTAATAACGACATGCCTACGGTGACCAGAACAGCGCCAGCAATAAGGCAAATAACCAGCCACAAGCCCGTCGAGTAAATATTGGACGCCGCTCGCCCTGCAGCTGCAGCACCTTCATCGTTGAAGGCAGCCAGAGCTCCAATTTCTTCCTGGAGCTGATTGGTAAGGGCCCTGATACCGGTATTAATGAGATCGATCGCTTTAGCGTTTTCGTGCCCGTTCATCAACGGATCTAAGATATCTAGTTGCTTAGAATATGCGTCTGCAACTTTTACTACTGACGTGTATAGCTCTCGTTCACGATCGCTCGCAATTAACGCCTGGTAATCTTTCAACGCCGCGGTCAATTTCGAGCGGTTTTTTTCAAAGGAAGAAAGCGTACTTTGACGAACTTCTGCATCTTCCGTGGTCACAGCTCTCAAGCTTTCAAGTCGGAGTGTCAGTACGTCAGAATTCATCAAGGCAGTCTGGCGAATGCTAGCCATCCAGTTGATTTCAACATCTCTCTCAACGTCTCGTAACTTTCCCATCTGCAGGACAGCGACCAATCCGAGCACAAGCATAAGTAAAATGATTGTTGCAAAAAATAACGATGCACGTGGTGCGACGTTCAGGTTCCTGAGATTCATTTATGCCGTCCTAGTCTCTGCGAAAATGGTCAAATGTATTGCTTAGGTATAGCCAAGTTTTCGGCCACTGCAGGATTTTCTGAATGGGGAAAAGCATTTTTTTGAGTAGAAAAAAAGTTGCGCACATTGATATCATTTAGCCACTACTTATAACGTCTCTACGCTCACCACGCCCCTCCAGGCTCATTCAACGACATGCCAAAGTACGCACTGACAGAAAAAATTCATCTAAAGGACTATTGATACTTGGCGTCGGCACCAGGGGAGTTACTTAGCAACCTAATATTTAGTTAGTCGTTCAACTGCCCTTTTGTGACGTCACTCATCCAACCTCTTTTTGAGGTGCTCAACAGCAGCAGTTTTCGCACCAAAGCAGTGCATCTGTCCCATGACGGTCCCATTGGGCTATTTTTTGGACGTCAAAAACCACAAACCCCCGATTTTCTCTAGAAAAATCAGGGGTTTGTGTTTACTAAATGTGGCGGTGAAGGAGAGATTCGAAACTACCCGCCAAGCCACTTTCATTATGATAGTGCCCGGTTTACAAGGGCTGCAGCCTAGTCGACCTCTTGAAAATCGGCCCAGATCTGTCCCATGGCTGTCCCATGGGTCTGCGGACCAGGTTGCTGCGAGAGGGCAAAAATACCATCCGAGCCGATTTATGTTGAGGCATGGGAAAAAGGTAATTTTGGTAATGCGTTATCAAATCACGACTAAAAGCTAATGAAATCAGGTAGTTGATACAATTTTATAGAGGTAACAATAAGGTAAGTTAATGGTTATAAAATTACCTTTAGTGGTAGTAATCCCCACCCGCTACCAAACCCCGTAAAATGGGGGCATGATCAAAATATTACCCTCACCCTTACCTTAAATTACCCTCTGAGGTAATGCGTGAAAGCCACGTTCTATAAGGCTTCCAGCCAGCTTCGATCGACCACTTACTAAAATTACCCTTTTCCCGCCCCACGTCTGAAAAATAGACATGCGCCAGCGGTTTTGGCGCTTTCGCCATACACTCTCGGTCAGCACGGACGGCACGGAATTGCTGGTGATGCTGTGCAATGCCTTAGAATGCCGGAAACCCTTACCAACTAGGCTCCACAGCTATCCAGCCGCGAGGGTCGGCAGTGGCTCGTTCGCCCGTGATATGAACGGTCACGGAAACGAAAACACCGCCTGCAGCAGGTTTTCACAACCATAGCTCCCGTAACCCGGGCACCTCACCAGCACGACCACCACCCTGCCCCCCCGTGACACTTATGCAAAGCCGCTGCACTCTTTTGCAAAGCCTTGCACTTTGTGCAGTTGCCAAACATCCCCCAAACCCCGCAGCGGGCCTAGGCGGAGATACCGTTTTCACCCACTCCGCGGTCGCACAAAAAAGGAACACAAAGCCCGTCGGCGGGAGGGGGATAAGTGCTTTTTCGGACAGTTTTTTTTGGCGCGGAGAATTTTCCTCTACAGACGTGACATCCCGTCGGATCTCTCGCACATGCTGCAGGGAGTGCACATATACTGTCTGTATATACAGTATATTGTGGAGCCATCGGCATGATTACCAACCCCAACCCCCCAGCAACAACAAAGGGCGCCTGGCTCGCGCTCCTGCAGGATCAGGCTGAGTTGTTGCGAAACCCCGCAACACATCACAAGGCTCTGATCCGGGAGGCCCATGTACTACACAGGGCGGGATCAATTGACCGCTATGAATTAAGCGATTTTCTGGAACAAGCGGATGGAGCATTGGCCTATGCCGTGGAAGCGCTCTTAGATGAGGCTTGCAGCGAATAGGGGGCCG
>NZ_JBJGXV010000036.1:0-37986 GCF_045447295.1 Pseudomonas sp. O39 | reverse complement strand
GCCGAGCCTGGGCGAGGCACCGAGTGGTGGGGCAAAGCGTTTTTTGGTTACTTTTTTAGGCGTTTTGTAAAAAAGTGACCCGCCGTAAGGGCGGAACCCTAAGCAGCCGTTACCGCAGCAACGGATATGTACTCAATCTACCCCCCCACAGACTTAAAGCGACACAAAGAGTTGCGTAGATACCTATGCTGCGCGACGGCAATGAATGGCGGTGACGGATGGTGGGTGAAGACAGTTGCTCCCACATTAGTTCGTCGGCGACTTCAGGCATTTATCCAACCCCACCACCGCCACTGCAATCACGATGAACCCCGCCAGAATCCCCCCGGCATTCGCAAACACTTGTGGATAACCGAGGCTGTCCACATCAATGAACGGGTACTGATATTGCCCGAGCAGATGCCCGCGCAATAGCACATAAGCGAAGTACACCAGCGGGTAGATCACCCACCCGGCAATGTGTTTGAGGCGCAACGTGCCCTTGGGCACATATCGCCACCAGTAGATTAAAAACAGCACCGGCATCACGTCGTGCAGCAATTCGTCGGCGATAAATTGAAAGCCTGCGGGGCTCCACAAATGCCGCAGCAGCAGGTTGTACGCCAGGCTCACCACGACGATGCTCGCAGCAATCCCACTACTGACGTTGGGTGCCAGGAAAAACCGCTTCGCGGCTGAATCCCGACTGACCAGCGCATAGCTCAACACCACCACGACCAAGGTGTTGGTGAGCACGGTGAAGAAACTGAAAAAGTTGATCAGCCCGCCCAACAGGCTGGCGCCGGCGTCCCAGCGTGAATAGAAAATAAGGTATTGCTGAATCGCCAGCCCCGCCCAACCAGCCAGCGCCGCAACCGCGGCAAAGCGCTTCATCGGCTCAGTCCAGCGGGCGTTTGGTGCGCATCAGCTTGACGTACAAGCTTTCGACTTTCTCCCGCGCCCACGGAGTTTTGCGCAGGAACGTCAGGCTCGACTTGATGCTCGGGTCGCTCTTGAAGCAGCGGATATCAATACGTTCGGCCAGGCCGCTCCATTCGTAATGTTCCACCAGGGTGGTGAGGACGTGCTGCAGAGTCACGCCGTGGAGCGGGTCGTTGCTTGTCGCGGTCATGCCGGGCCTTTTGCAAAAAGAGGAAACACAGCCGCGCACCTTAGCCGACGGGGCGTACAGGTGGAAGCACCGCATTGAATATAGACCCTGAGGAAAAGTTCCCCTTTTCAGCCAAAAAAGAGATGTTATATTGTAACCATAGTTATCAAAAGTAACGCTTTCGATACCGTTTTAAGCCTTCTCTTTTTTGTGCCGTTTTACCAAGGAATGTTCGATGTCCCTCTCCTCTCTGTGGCGCTTGACCCCGCTTGCCGCCGCCCTGCTGATCTGCTCTGAAGCCCACGCCCTTGAGCTGCAACCCCAAGTCATTACCGGCAACCCGCTGGGCAGCGAACAACTCGCCTCGCCCACCACCGTGCTGGAAGGCGATGACCTGACACTGCAACAAAAAGGCAGCCTCGGCGAGACCCTGAACAAGCAGCCGGGTGTGTCGTCGTCGTACTTTGGCCCAGGTGCCAGCCGGCCGATCATTCGAGGCCAGGATGGCGACCGCATTCGCATTCTGCGCAACGGCGTGGGCGCGTTGGATGCGTCGTCGCTATCCTACGACCATGCGGTGCCGTTGGACCCGGTCAACGTCGAGCGTATTGAAATCGTGCGTGGCCCGGCCGCGCTGTTGTATGGCGGCAGCGCGATTGGCGGCGTGGTCAACACGTTCGATAACCGCATCCCCACCGAAGCCATCGAAGGCATTCACGGTGCGGGTGAATTGCGCTATGGCGGCGCCGACACTACCCGCAGCAGCGCCGGCAAACTGGAAGCCGGCAACGGCACCTTCGCCCTGCATCTGGACGCCAATGCGCGGGCATTCAACGACCTCAAGATCCCAGGTTTTGCCCGCAGCCGCCATGCCCCGGAAACCGAAGACGGCCCCGGCAAGAATGGCCGCCTGGGCAACAGCGACGGGCGCCAGGACGGCGGCGCCGTGGGCGGTTCCTACACCTGGGACGACGGTTATGCCGGGCTGTCCTACAGCAACTACGACGCCAACTACGGCTCACCCGCCGAACAGGACGTGCGCATCCGCATGAAGCAGGATCACTACGCCTTTGCGTCCGAGATCCGCAACCTGCAAGGCCCGTTTACCTCGGTAAAACTCGACGCGGGCTACACCGACTACGAGCACCGCGAAATCGAAGGCGGCGAAACCGGCACGATCTTCAAGAACAAGGGTTATGAGGCGCGCGTTGAAGCCCGCCACCAACCGCTGGGCCCATTCGATGGCGTGGTGGGCGCACAAGTGACCCGTAACGAGTTTTCGGCACTCGGCGAAGAAGCCTTTGTGCCACAGACCGATACCAACGCCGGCGCGTTGTTTATCCTCGAAGAAATGCAGGCCACCGAGCGCCTCAAACTCAGCCTCGGCGGGCGCCTGGAACATACGAACATCGACCCGAACGCCAAGGGCAATGCGCGCTTTGCCGGCGCCGACAAATACAAGGACTTCACCGCCGGCAGCCTGTCCTCCGGCGCGGTCTACACCCTCACGCCGATCTGGTCGCTGGCCGCAACCTTGGGCTACACCGAACGCGCGCCGACCTTCTACGAGCTGTATGCCAACGGCGCCCACGTCGCTACCGGCACTTACGAGTTGGGCGACGCCAACCTGAAGAAAGAAAAAGCCGTGTCCAGCGACCTCGCGCTGCGCTTTGACAACGGCACCCACAAGGGCAGCTTTGGCGTGTTTTATAGCCGCTTCTCCAATTACATCGGTTTGTTGGGCACAGGTCGTACGCTCAACGATGAAGGTGAAGAAGACGCAGGTGGTATTCCTGAGTACACATACTCCGGCGTACGGGCACGTTTCGCCGGCTTCGAGGCCCAGGATCACTGGAAACTTGGCGAAGGCGCCTACGGCAAATTTGCCTTGGAGCTGTCGGGGGATTACACCCGCGCCACCAACCTCGATACGGGTGAAGCCTTGCCACGCATCGCGCCCCTGCGCTTGAACAGCGGTTTGCTGTGGGAACTGGACCGCTGGCAAGCGCGGATCGACGTGGAACACGCGGCGGGCCAAGGGCGTGTGCCGAATAACGAAAGCGGCACCGATGGCTACACCACGCTGGGCGCAAGCGCGGGTTATCGCTTCAATGTCGGTGGCAGCCAGTGGCTGGCGTTCGTCAATGGCGAAAACCTGACCAACCAGACCGTGCGCTACGCCAGCTCGATCCTGCGCGATATCGCGCCGGCGCCGGGCAGAAGTGTGCAATTTGGTGTGCGTACGACCTTCTAAAAAACACCGAAAATCCCCTGTGGGATGGGGCTTGCTCCCGATGACAGTGTGTCAGTCGACCTATTCATGGCTGACCCACTGCTATCGGGAGCAAGCCCCTTCCCACATTTGTTTTGCAGCGACACTTAGTCACTGTTACCAAATCTGAAATGATGCATCTTGCGTTTTGCGCTTTCTCTTGGCGCATCCGCGCTTTATCCTTGTCGACAATAAACTGAAACGTTTCACTTCTGCGGTCGACCCCATCTTGCCGAAATCTTCCTTCTTCCAAGACAGCGCTGTCTTAAACCGACCTGCGCCTGGGGATAAATCGTCCGCCTGTGGATAAGCCCCCTGTCCCCAGAAATACCAAAAATAACGCTGAACCAAGCCCGCGCCGAATCGTCATCTACAGTGAAGCACGGGGTTACATAATTCCAACGTCACGGAGAAACACACTATGAGCACTGATGGTGCTTCAAGCCCAAGCCGCCTGCTGCCCAGGTTGCTAGGCGTCTTGCTGCTGATCATGGGGCTGGCCTTGCTGGCCGGCGGCGTCAAGCTGAGCATGCTCGGCGGGTCGCTGTACTACCTGCTGGCCGGTATCGGCATCGCCCTCACCGGCGTTTTGCTGCTGGCTACCCGCCGCGCTGCGCTGGGCCTGTACGCACTGGTGCTGTTCGCCAGTACCGTGTGGGCACTGTGGGAAGTCGGCCTGGATTGGTGGCAGCTGGTGCCGCGTCTGGCCCTGCTGTTCGCGCTGGGCATCGTCTTGCTGCTGCCGTGGTTTCGCCGTCCGTTGCTGCGTGGTCAACCCGCGCCACTGGGCACTGGCGCACTGAGCGTGGCCGTGGTGCTGGCCGGCGCTGCCGCCCTCGCCAGCCAATTCACCAACCCGGGTGAAATGGTCAAGACCGGTCAACTGGACCGTGACGCTGTGCCTGGCATGGCCAGCGCTGCACCGACCCAGGCCGATGGCGACTGGAACTCCTATGGCCGCTCGGCCTTCGGTGATCGTTACTCGCCCCTGGCGCAGATCACCCCGGAAAACGCCCACAAGCTCGTACCGGCGTGGACCTATCGCACCGGCGACATCCCTGGCCCAGGCGATCCCGGTGAAACCACCGCAGAAAACACCCCGCTGAAAGTCAACGGCATGCTCTACGTGTGTACGCCGCACAGCCAGGTGATTGCCCTGGACCCGGACACCGGCAAGGAAATCTGGCGTTTCGACCCGAAGATCAGCACCGAAGGTGCCGCGAACTTCAAAGGTTGGGCGCACATGACCTGCCGTGGCGTGTCGTATCACGATGACGCTGTCTACGCCTCCGAGCAGAGCCCTACCGGCAGCGCCAGCGCCGCGCCTGTCAGCGCCGTCTGCCCGAAACGCATTTTCGTACCGACTGCCGATACTCGTCTGATCGCCCTGAACGCCGACACCGGCAAGATGTGCGAAGACTTCGGTGACAAAGGCCAGGTCGACCTGCGTGCCAATATCGGCAGCTTCGCTCCAGGCGGTTACTACTCCACTTCGCCACCGGCCGTGACCAAGAACCTGGTCGTGATCGGCGGTCACGTGACCGACAACGTTTCCACCGACGAGCCTAGCGGCGTAATCCGCGCGTTCGACGTACACACCGGCAAGCTGGTGTGGAACTGGGACAGCGGCAACCCGGACGACACCACCCCGTTGGCCGAGGGCAAGACCTACACGCGCAACTCGCCGAACATGTGGTCCATGTTCAGCGTCGATGAAAAACTCGGCATGCTGTACCTGCCGATGGGCAACCAGATGCCCGACCAATATGGCGGCGACCGTACTGCGGACTCCGAGAAATACAGCGCCGGCCTGACCGCTCTGGACATCGACAGCGGCCACGTGAAGTGGACCTTCCAGTTCACTCACCATGACCTGTGGGACATGGACGTGGGCGGCCAGCCTAGCCTGATCGACATCAAGACCGCTGACGGCGTCAAGCAAGCAGTCATGGCTTCGACCAAGCAAGGCAGCATCTACGTGCTGGACCGCAGCAACGGCAAACCCGTGGTGCCGATCAATGAAGTCCCTGTACCGCAAGGCGCAGTGGCCGGCGATCACACCTCCCCGACCCAACCGAAGTCCGACCTGAACTTCATGCCGCCGCCGTTGAAAGAACGCGACATGTGGGGCGTGACCCCGTTTGACCAGATGCTGTGCCGGATCGATTTCAAATCCATGCGCTACGACGGCCCGTTCACGCCGCCATCGCTGCAAGGTTCGATCGTTTACCCGGGTAACTTCGGCGTGTTCGACTGGGGCGGCATTTCGGTTGACCCGGTACGTCAGATTGCTTTCATGAACCCGAGCTACATGGCGTTCAAATCGAAACTGATCCCGGCTGCCGACATCGCCAAGCAAGGCCCTCGCGTCAGCGAAACCCAAGGTGTACAGCCAAACAAAGGCGCGCCGTACGGCGTGATCCTCGAAGCACTGCTGTCGCCTCTGGGCCTGCCGTGCCAGGCGCCGGCGTGGGGTTATGTGGCAGCGGTCGACCTGACCACCCACAAAACCATCTGGATGCACAAGAACGGCACCGTGCGCGACAGCTCGCCGGTTCCAATCCCGCTGACCATGGGCGTGCCTAGCCTGGGCGGTACATTCACCACCGCCGGTGGCGTGTCCTTCCTCAGCGGCACCCTCGACCAGTACCTGCGTGCCTATGACGTGAAAAACGGCAAGCAACTGTGGGAAGGTCGCCTGCCTGCAGGCGCGCAAACCACACCGATGACCTACACCGGCAAGGACGGCAAGCAGTACGTGCTGGTCATGGCCGGCGGTCACGGCTCGCTGGGCACCAAGCAGGGTGACTATGTGATGGCGTTCAAACTGCCGGATTAAGCATTACCGGCGGTAAAACTGAGGCGGCTACCTGATGGGTAGCCGCCTTTTTTGTGCCTGCCGCGAGCGACCTGTGGGAGGGGGCTTGTTCCCGATGGCGGTGTACCCGTTGTCGATGCTTCCACTGACACACCGCTTTCGGGAGCAAGCCCCCTCCCACAGGGTTCAGGTGGTGTTCAGAAGATCGGATTTACAAGGCAACACGCTCACGCAGCATCCACATTTCAAATGCCATGGCATTCAACGGCCGGCTGATCAAGTAACCCTGTGCGGTGTCGCACTTCCACTGTTTGAGCAGCTTCAGGCTGGGCTCGAACTCCACCCCTTCCGCCACCACCTTGAGCCCCAGGTTGTGGCTCATTTCGATGGTCGATCGCACGATCACGCCATCACCGCTGGTGCTGTCGAGGTTGCGGATGAAGGATTGGTCGATCTTCAACTCCTGCACCGGCAAGCGCTGCAATTGCGCCAGCGACGAATAGCCCGTGCCGAAGTCATCCACCGACAGGCTGATGCCGCAGCCGCGCAGTTGCTCCAGTACGCTGAGGGCCTGTTGCGGGTTGTGCATGATCGCGCTTTCAGTGATTTCGAAAATCAAGTGCTCAGCCGATACGTTGTAGTGCATCAACAAGGCGGTGACGCGAATAGCCAGGTCATCATCCGCCAGGTCATCCACCGAAATATTCACCGACAGCTGCAGGTGCAAACCACGTTGCGCCCATTCGGCCATTTGGCGAATAGCCTCCTCGATCGCCCACAGGGTCAAGGCCCCCATGCTGCCGGTGCGCTCGGCCAGGGGAATGAATTCGGTGGGTGACACCTGGCCGAGGGTCGGATGCTGCCAGCGCAGCAGGGCTTCCGCCTGACGCACATGACCATCAACCAGATCGAGTTTGGGCTGATAACAGAGGAACAACTCGCCCTCGACCACTGCGCGGCGCAAGTCGCGAATCAGCGTGATCTGGCGCAGATGAGCCAGGTCGCGGTCCAGTTGGTAGACCTGCAAGTACCCGGGCAAGCTCGCCGCATCATGCCGGGCAATGGCCGCGCGGCTGATCAGTTCTTCCACCTGCTGGCCGTCGGCGGGGTAAGCCGCGATGCCGATGCTCACTTCATGGCGCACTTCATCATTGCCGATACGCTGGGGTTCGGTGAGCAGCCCATAAAGGCGGTCGGCACGCGCCACGGCGCAGTCGATCTCAGTGTTTTCCAGCAACAGCAAAAATTCACTGCCGGCGATGCGCGCCGCGGTGTCGCTGGGCAGCAGGCTCATGGACAGGCATCGGCTGGCTTCGCGCAGCATTTCTTCGACGCCCTGCGGGCCGAAGCCTTCGTTGATCACCCGGTAGTTTTCAATCCCCAGGTACACCAACACCACCGGCCGCCGTGCACTGATCGCGCTGCCCAGGCGCTCCATGGCCAGGGCGCGATTGGGCAACCCAGTGAGCGGGTCATGCAGGGCGTTGTGGGCCAATTGGCGCTCGCGCACGGCGATTCCGCTTTGCATGGCGTTGAATGCACGGGCCAACACGCCGAACTCGTCGTGGCTGCGTACCTGCACCGGCGTGTGGTAGTCACCGGCACCAATCCGTTCCGCCGCTTGCACCAGGGCGTTGAGCGGGCGTGACACGCGTCGCGCCAGGAACAACGCGCCCGCCAGCGACACGAGCAACACCGCCAGGGCGATCCCCATAAACTGCTGGTCCAGCGGCGCAAAGGATTCCAGCGCATGGTCCAGCGGGCTTTGCAGCAACACGCGCACCTCGTCGCCATCGCCGGTATTGGCCAGCGGCAGTACCTGGCTGAGCACCCGTTGCCCGTAAAACAGATTGATCCGGGCTTCAGGGGTCAGGGGCGCCTCGTGCAGTGTATGGATGATCGCAGCCTTGTAGGCCTCAGGCTGGGTACTGAACAACTGGCCGACGCGGCCGTCCTGCACGCCGAGGAACGACAGCTCTAGGTTGCTCATGGAACGCAGTTCGTTGGCGAACAGCTTGTCCATGGGAAAACCCATGACCACGCGGGCAATCGGCAGCGGGTCGAGCACTTCGTCCTGCACCAGCAAATAGGGCTGGCCGTCCATGGCAACGATGAGCATTTGCAAGCCACTGCGTCGCGCATGACGCAATGCCTCGACATAAGGAAACGGCTGGCCGCCCGTCAGCTCAGGCAAGGTGCTGACCATCACCGTGCCATCCAGGCCCAACACAAACACTTCCGTTGAGTGGATGCCGGGGCCATGCCGACGCAGCGCAGCCCGAATCGATTCGGCCTTGCCTTCAATCACCGCTTGCTTGAACGGGCCATCGACGGTAAGCCAGTCCAGCCCGTATTGCAGGCGGCGCCCGCGCAGGTCCAGCAAGCGCTCGAACACCTGGATGCCGGCAGTGAGTTGCACTTGGGCCTGGTTTTCCACGGCACGGGTGGTGGCGACCTTGACCGCGAAGTAAGTAGCGGCCACGACCACCAGTAGCAATAGCGCCAACACCCCGGCAATGCGGGTCTGGAATGTGTGGCGCCACTGCATTGCCGTGCCCTCCGGCAGCATTCGCCTCTCTGTGCCACTGCGTTCATTTGTCATACGCATCCCTGGCGGCGGCTGGTTCGGCGTCAAAAAAATATCCATTTTTATTGAATATTTGGTTTAAGCAGATTAGCTGGGACTTGGGATAAGTACACCTAACAAACACTGGAACTGTTGCGTCACATTATTGACAGCCAGGCATTAGCTGAACTAGGCGCTGCGGGCGCGCATGAAGTCCCCCCACCGGCGCACCAGATAGTTATGCTCATCCATCACCGAGTTCCACACCGCGATGTGCCCCATGCGTTGCTCATACGAGCCGCCATCCCGTACTTCACCGATGTCGATCAACGGCAAGCCATCGCTGCCCGGTAACTCTTCGCGCGCGGGCTTGCCGGCGTACCAGTAATCCCACTCGGCACGGCTCAAATGATCGCGTGTGCGCGCCGGGTTGCCGATGTAGTAACCCTGGCGCGCCATTACCGCCCCTGGCCAGCCGGACAACCACCAATTCAGGTAGGCATACGCCGCATCCAGCACCGGCCCCTGGGCATGGCGCGACAACGACAAGCCACCAAACCAGGCGCGATAGCCTTCGCGAGGCACCGCCAACCGATACTTCACACCGGCCCGGTGCAGGCGCATCAAGGTCGGCGACCACAGGCTCTGGATATCGATGCTCGGGCTGAGCATCAACTGCGCCGCCTCCTCATCGTCCGACCAGAACGCCGCAAAATGCCCTTCCTTCTGCTTGCGCACCAGAATATCGGCCAGCACATCGATCTCCTCGATGCTCATATTGCCGACGTCCTTGAACTGCGCCAGCCCCGCGCCCTGCACCGCCAATGCGGCATCCAGCGCGCCGATGGCCGCGTCACTTTGCAGCGCGGTGCGCGCGCGCCAGGCCGGGTCGAGCAGCCAGCCCCAGCTTTCATTGCCGTGGCTGAAGCCTTCAGGCAAACGCTCGGGACGATAGGCAAAACTGTCAGCATTGTGGGTCAGCGGCAGCATGCTGATGCGCTCGGTCACGGAGCTGCCGAGGCTGCCGTCGTGCTGCACGAACAGGCGTTCACTGGGCACGCTGCCGCTGCCCAGGCGATCATTGGCCGACAGCCGACCGCGCTTGGGCAAGTCATTGATCTCGTGCCACAGCGCGATACGCCGCGTGTCGATCGGCTGGATCGCCCGCGCCGGCCACACAAAGTCAACGTTGTGAAACCATTGGTCGTACAGGTCGTAGCTCTCGGGCTGCATCACCGCGATGCGTTGGGCCTGTGCCACATCGTGCACCTGGTAGACCAGGCGAATGCCCAGTTCCTGTTCGGCGCGCACGCGCAGGCATTCGAGCAAGGTCACGGACGTACCGAGGACACGCAAGGTGATCATGCTGCGAACCGCCGCGAGAACACGTCAAAGGAGCGGCGTAGCAGCGCCGGGTCGAGGCCGCGCAGGATAAATACCAGCCGTGATTGGCGGTCGGTGCCTGGCCACGCTGGCAAGTGGACCGGGGCATGCAGGCAGTGCTGCACGCCATGAATGACGATGGGGGCCGAGCTTGCGTTCACGTTAAGCAGTCCTTTGACGCGAAGGATTCGTTCGCCGTGGCATCTTAGCAGCATCGACAACCAGACCCCGAAGCCGACCCAGTCCAGCGGCTGTTCGAAAGTCAGGCAGCACACTTGCGCGGCGCCGTGGGTCGCTGTGGTGGTTTGATGCAATTGCCAGCGGCTGACTTCAACGGCAGGCTCGGCGCTGCGCAAACCTTCGCCAAGCAGCAGTTGGTCGCCGCTGTGAATATCCTGGGTATTGAGGATCGGTGTGCCGGCATTCAGCGCCTGCAAATGCGTGCGCAGTGAATCACAGTCGCCGGCGAGGTCCGTCTTGCTGAGCAACAGCCGATCGGCCGCAGCAACCTGGGCCAGCCATTCCGGGTGCAGGCGCTCCTGAAGCTCGGCGTGGCTGGCGTCGACCAGGGTAATCACCAGGCCAATGTGAAAGCGTCCGCGCAGTTGCACATCGTTGTTCAAGGTGGCGAGGATCGGCGCCGGGTCGGCAAGGCCGGTGGTTTCCAGGATCACGCGTTTGAACGCCGGGATTTCACCGCGCTCACGACGTTGCAATAAGCCCAGCAGCGCGTCTTTCAACTCGCCACGAATCGAGCAGCACACGCAGCCGCTGGGCAGCAACACCGTGTCCGGTGCGACCTCCTCCACCAGCAGATGGTCAATGCCGACATCGCCGAACTCGTTGATCAACAGCGCCGTGTCGCCGAGGCTTTCGCCTTGTAACAGTCGCGTGAGCAACGTGGTTTTGCCACTGCCGAGGAAGCCGGTGATGACGTTGAGGGCAATGCTCATGACAACTCCAGGTGATCAAGCAAGCGTGGGTCAAGCGGGTCCAGCGGGCGGCCAAGCATGCTTTCTGCCGCCTGCCAGAGTGGGTCCAGACCACTCGCCAACGCTTGCTTGCCAGTGGCGCCCATCAGCAGGTAAGAAGCGCCCTGAAAGTCTTCGACCTTGAGCCGGAACACCGCCAGCACCTGATTGATCGCCGCGATGCGGCGCAGGCGTTCACGGCGTCTTGGCAGCTCATCGCCCAAAGGGTCGCTCCAGTGCAGGTCTTCACCGAGCAAACCGCAGAGTCCGCACATGGCTACACCTCACTCATGGCATGACATCGCCGGAGTTCGGGCCCAGGGTCTGGCCGACGAACAGATTGCCGCCAGGCTCACTGGCCAGCAGCACGGCGGTGGGCGCGACCTCGTCGGCCAGGCCGAAGCGGCCCAAGGGCAACTCGGCGGCCTTGGCGCGTTTCCAGTCGTCGCTGATGCCGCCCACCAGCGGCGTTTCAATCGGGCCGGGCGCGATAGCGTTGACCAGCACATTGTCCTTGGCCACTTCCAGCGCCAGGGACTTGGTAAAGCCGATCACCCCGGCCTTGGCGGCGGCATAGTGGGTCAGTTCGGCACCGCCCTTGATACCCAGTTGCGAGGCGACATTGATGATACGGCCCCAGCGCTGCGCAAGCATGTGCGGCAATGCGCGCTGGCTGGCGACGAACACGCTGGTGAGGTCGACGCGCAGCATGTCGTTCCACATTTCGATGGACAGGTCGACGCAGCGCGCCTGGGTCAGCATGCCGGCGTTGTTGACCAGAATATCGATGCCGCCGAAGTGTTCGACGCAGCGGTCGACACTGGCCTGGGCACCTTCGACGGTGCCGACGTCAGCCAGGCATTCGAAGACTTCGGCGCCGAGGTTGCGGCAGGTAATGGCGGTTTCGGCGAGGCTGGCGGCGTTGCGGTCGGCCAACAGCAGCCGCGCGCCTTCGGCGGCGTAGGCACGGGCGATGGCGGCACCGATGCCACTGCCGGCGCCGGTAATCACGGCGCGTCGGTTGGTGAGTTGGGACATACACACATCTCCTTAGGTCAATATAGATCCAATGTGGGAGCGGGCTTGCTCGCGAATGCGTCGTGTCAGTCGATGCATCTGTTATTGACCCACCGTCTTCGCGAGCAAGCCCGCTCCCACATTTTCAGACCCAGTCCAGTCAGTCGGGCCAGCGCACGGTCAAGCCGCCGTCGATAACGATGCTCTGCCCGGTCAAATAACTCGATGCCTCACTGGTCAAAAATTGCACCAATGACGCCACTTCATCTGCCCGCCCTACCCGACCCAACGGAATTGCCCGCGCGGCCTTGGCCAACCCCTCAGGCCCCAACGAATTCTTCGCGTCCAACGACTGCGGCGTCTCGATCAACCCGGGTATCACTGCGTTGCAACGAATCCCCAACGGCGCCAACTCCACCGCCAGCGAACGGCACAACCCCGGCACGCCCGCCTTCGCCGCCGCGTAATGGCTGTGCTCCTGCCAGCCATATACGCCACCGGCAATCGACGAAATCGCCACCAGCGCACCGCCTTCTGTCATGTGCCGGGTCGCCGCACGGAAGGTGCGCATCACCCCCGTCAGGTCGACATTGAGCATCTCGTTCCACAACGCGTCGGTCATCTCCAGCAAGGGCGCGCGACGCAACAGACCGGCATTGGCCACCGCGTAATCCAGGCGCCCGAAATGCTGCACGGCTTGCTCGGCCAGGGCGTCTACCGAGGCGGTATCGCCTACGTCCAGCGCCAGCATCAGGCATTCGCCGCCAGCCTGTTGCACCAGCGCTACGGTGGTGTGCGGGTCATGCGGGTCGGCCGGGTAATACCCGCCCACCACCGCCACGCCGTTACGTGCATAGGCCACGGCCAGGGCTTGGCCGATGCCGCTGGCGGCACCGGTAATCAGGGCAACTTTACGGCTCATCTGAAACTCCTTACTGAACGGTTTCCGGACGCACATGGCGTGCGGCAAACATCAGGGCGCCGGACAAGAAGCACGGCAGCGCACCGAACCACAGCGCGGCGGTCTGCCAATCACTGCCGGCGGACAACACCTGGGTGGCGCCAAAGCCTGCGACGACCGCGCCAATCGGGCCCATGGCATGGATGATCGCGCCACCGGTGGCGCGGATGCTGGTGGGGAAACTTTCGCTGATGAAAAACAGCGCCGCCGAGTACGGCCCGATCAGAAAGAACAGGCCCAGGCTGTACAGCCCGACCACCGTCGGCATATTGCTTGGGCCAAACAGCATCCCGGCAAAGGCCAGGCCGCCGAGCATCCAACCCAGGCCGATCACGTTGCGACGGCCGATCTTGTCGCCCATCCAGCCGTGAGTCAGGTAGCCGCAATAACCCATCAGGTTGGAGAGCACGAGGATGATCAGCGAGTTCTCGAACGAGACGTGGTGCACGCTGACGATTACCGATGTGCCGAGCACGCTGAACACCTGGATCGCCGCCCAGTTGAGCAACAGCGCAGCGCCGATTACCAGGGTTGCGCGGCGAGCCGGGCCACGGAACGCAGCTTTGAGGCCGGCTTTACTGTGCTCGTCATAGTCCACACCGTAGGTCACGGCGACGTTTTGCGCTTCGGTCACCGCGCCGCTTTTACGCAGCTCGCTGATGCGTTGGTGAATCTGGAACTGGGGGCTCTCCTTGAGCTTGCGCGCCATGATCGCAATCACGATGGCCGGGATCGCGGCAAAGATGAAGCAACCCTGCCAGCCGATGATCGGCAGCAACAGCGCAGTCAAACCGGCAGCGATCAACGCACCAACCGGCCAGCCGCCCTGCACCAGGCTGTAGATAAAGCCACGGCGCTTGGTCAGTCGCGGATCTTCCGAGGCGCCATACAGCTCGCTCAGATACGTGGCGTTGACGGTTTCCTCGGCATACCCCAGGCCACCCAACGAGCGGATCAGAATCAGCGGCGACTTGCCCCACGCCCCGCCAATCGCGGTCAGTGCCGAGCACAGCGCAGAACCGGCCACGGTGAAAATAATGCCTTTGCGCCGCCCCAACTTATCGACGACGGGGCCAATGGCAAAGGCGACCACCGCCGTGCCCACCGCCACCCAGGTCGCGATTTCAGCTTGCTCCACTTCACCCCAGCCAAAGTGCCGGCCGATTTCCGGCAGCAAGGTGCCGAACAGGATGAAGTCATACACCGCAAACACCCAGGCGAAAAACGCGATCCAGGTGGCGAAGCGCACTTCCCGGGACGTCAATTGCCGGGGTTTCCAGCCAGTCAGGTCAAGCTTGTTATAGATGGACATAAATCGCGCCTCGAGGGTGGGTGGCCGCTTCAGTAGGGGTCAGGAACGGGGTTGACGGCGGATAAAGTCGTCGGCGATTTCGTCGAACGTGACGAAGCGCACGCCGGCATGGCTCTGGATGTGTTCGATCAAGCGCTCGAGCATCAACAGCACTTGCGGGCGACCGGACACGTCGGGGTGGATGGTCATGGTGAACACGGCATGTTCGTGTTCGCGGTAGACCCAGTCGAACTGGTCGCGCCACATTTCTTCGAGATGGCGCGGGTTGACGAAGCCGTGGCTGTTGGGGGCTTTTTTGATGAACATCATCGGCGGCAGGTCGTCGAGGTACCAGTTGGCCGGGATCTCCACCAGGTCGGTTTCTTCGCCGCGCACCAAAGGTTTCATCCAGGTGTCGGGGTGCTGGCTGTAGTCGATCTTGGTCCAGCTGTCGCCCTTGCGCACGTAGTAGGGGTGGAAGTCGTTGTGCATCAGGCTGTGGTCGTACTTGATGCCTTTTTTCAGCAGCAGTTCGTTGGTGACCTTGCTGAATTCCCACCACGGGGCGACGTAGCCGGTGGGGCGTTTGCCGGTGACCTGGGTGATCAGTTCGATGGACTTATCGAGGACGATTTCTTCCTGCTCGGCGGTCATCGCAATCGGGTTTTCGTGGCTGTAGCCATGCACGCCGATTTCGTGACCGGCGTCAGCCACCGCCTTCATCTGCTCCGGGAAAGTTTCCATCGAGTGGCCGGGGATAAACCAGGTGGTGCGCAAACCGTAACGTTCGAACAGTTTCAGTAAACGCGGCGCACCGATTTCGCCGGCGAACAGGCCGCGGGAAATGTCGTCCGGCGAGTCTTCACCGCCGTAGGAACCGAGCCAGCCGGCGACGGCATCAACGTCGACGCCAAATGCACAGAGAATGTCTTTAGCCATGGTATGTCTCCTTAAATTGTCAGTACGGATTCGACGGACAACGCAGCGCGCAGCAGGCGTGCGTCTTCCCCCATCGGGGCGCTGAGCAGCATCCCGGTGGGCAGGCCCAGGGCATCACGGCCGCTGGGCAAGGTAACGCCGGGCATGTCCAGCAAACTGCCGGGCATGGTCAGGCGCAGGGTGGCGAGGTTGGTGCGCACGAACAGCTCGTCGTCGGCCTCAAGCGGTGCCAACGCCGGCGCGACATGGGCAACGGTCGGGGTTATCAGGAGGGCGCCGTCGAGGTCGTCGATCAGCTGTTGTTGCAGGTGCCGGCGCGCATCGATCAGGTGGATTAATTGGCTGGCCGGCAATGAACGTGCGGCTTCTAAGCGACGGCGCACACGTGGGTCGAGTTGTTCGGCGTCGCGGCTGTCGAGCAGGGTTTGATGCAGGGCGAAGGCTTCGAAGGCGCCGAGCCAGCCGTGGTGCTTGATCAGGTCCAGGGCGGCCTGAAAAGTCGCTGACGGGCGCACCTCGATCAGTGCACCGGCGGCCCTCAATTGGTCCACCGCGCGCAGCAGGTTATTGCGCACAGCAGGTTCAACGTCTTCCAGCGCGCCTTGCTCAAGCACGAAGCGCTGGCCCTTGAGGCTGCGGGCGATATGGGTTTGCCTGCGGCCGTTGAGCAGGTCGTCGATCGCCAGTGCATCGCGCACGCTGCGGGTCAGTGGGCCGAGGCTATCGAGGGTGTGCGCCAATGGAAATACGCCGTCGCGGCTGTAGCGTCGGCTGCTGCTGCGGTAACCCACCACACCATTGAGTGCCGCGGGAATGCGGATCGAGCCTGCGGTGTCGGTGCCCATGGCGATCGGCACGATCCCGGCGGCCACGGCGACGGCTGAACCCGATGATGAACCGCCTGGGATGCGCGGTTGATCGCTGCCGTTCGGGTTGTAGGGCGTGCCGAAATGCGGGTTCAAGCCCAAGCCCGAATACGCCAGCTCGCTGAGGTTGGTCTTGCCCACGCTGACCATCCCGGCGCGGCACAACAGCCCCACGCTCGGCGCGTCGAGCAAAGCGGCCGGCGCCGCGCGACGATAGGCGGCGCCGGCCGTAGTAATGCTGCCGGCGACGTCGAACAGGTCTTTCCAGGCCAGCGGTACACCGTCGAACACACTCAAAGGCTGGCCGTCACGCCAGCGCGCAGCGGACGCTTCGGCCTCGCGCCGGGCACGCTCGGCAGTCAGTGAGATAAACACCGTGGGGGCCATGCTCGCGTGCAGGAGTACCTGTTCGAGCGCCTGCACCGGGTCGCTGCGACCGCTGGCGAAAGCCTCGGCCATGGAAGTGGCGTCTGACATCAGGATGAACCTCACAAAACGTACATATTAATAAAATGTACGTTTTATAAAGGCAGCTTTCGTGCCAGTCTGCTATCACTGCCGTTTGTGCGATTTAGCTTAATCGCCAAGAGGTACGGGATAGATAGAGTTGTAGTAAGCCAAAATAGTCAGCAAAAGCGTCTGAACAGGTCGCGATTGAAATAATGTATCTTTTATTAATAAGTACATTTTGGTGCAGAAAAGTAACATTTCTATCCGCAAGGCCCCAAAAAAGTGCCACCGACGTGGCGCGGAGTGACAGGCGCAACTATGAGAGAATCCCCGGCCACCGTCCTACACGCCAAAGAGAACGCGATGAAAGCAGTGTCCGCCTCGGCCTCCCGTTACGCGATGATTCACCAGGTATTGCGTGATGCGATCGTCAACGGCACCGCCCGCCACGGGCTGGTCTTGCTCGAAGCGCCGCTGGCCGAACTGTTCGGCACCAGCCGCGTCCCGGTACGCAAGGCGCTCGACCTGCTGCATGCCGAAGGTTTGATCTGCCGCTTCAACGGTCGCGGTTACCTGATCAACCCCGAAGGCCTGGAAATGGAGCCGCTGCGCCTGCCCTTGAGCCATGCGCACCTGGGCCTCAATGGCGACGACGAACTGGTGGATACGCGGCCGCTGGGCGAGCGGATCGTCGAGGAAATCGGCGCGGCGCTGTCCACGTGTATCGCTTTCGGCCATTACCGCCTGGATGAACAGGCCGCCGCCGACCACTATGGCGTCAGCCGCGCGGTGGTGCGTGAAGCGCTGATGCGCCTGCGCGATCGCGGCCTGGTGGAAAAAGAACCCTACTCGCAGTGGCTCGCCGGGCCGCTGACCGCACGGGAAGTCACCGAAGACTACGAACTGCGCGCCTGCCTGGAACCCGAAGCCCTGCGCCAGAGCGCACCGAACCTCGACCGCGAGATGCTCGAAGCCATGCTGCAGCGCGTGGTGGACGCCCAGCAAAGCCCGCAATGCAGCCTGCACGCTATCGAGCAGATCGAAGATGACTTGCACCAGCGCTGCCTGGCCGGCCTGCAAAACCGCAAGATCGCTGCGCTGATCCGCCAGGGCCAGAGCCCGATGATCATCAGCCGGATTTTCTACCGTTTGCTGGGGATCGGCGCCGATCCAGCCATGCTCGCCGAACATCGCTTGATTCTGGAGCTGTTGCTGCACGGTGCGTTTGATGCTGCGGCACTGAATTTGCGCGAGCATTTGCAGCGAGCACGACAGCGCATGTTGCAGCGCCTGAAGGTTCTGTCGGTATTACCGGAACAGCCCCTGCCCGCCTACCTGCACAAAATCAGCTGACCGTACTCGGTTACACAAGTGGGGCTGCCAGCCCACTCATCCGTGGCTGATGCACCGCCATCGCAGGCAAGCCGGCTCCCACAGGGGACGGCGGCGTTTCGAAAATATTATGCAATATGTTGCTATCTCACCCCCGCCATTGAAACCACCGCTGCCCCGCCCCATCTAACCTGCATACTTCCTTATGCAGGTGCCCCATGAGCGACCAGCAAGAATTCCCCGATATCGACCTCAACGACTACGCCGATCCCGAAAACGCTGAACACGAAACCTCTTCCAACACCGGCCTGGCCCTGCCGGGGCAAAACCTGCCGGACAAGGTCTACATCATCCCGATCCACAATCGCCCGTTCTTCCCGGCGCAAGTGTTGCCGGTGATCGTCAATGAAGAGCCGTGGGCCGAAACCCTGGAACTGGTGAGCAAATCCGACCACCACTCCCTCGCCCTGTTTTTCATGGAGACGCCGCCGGAAGACCCGCGCCACTTCGACACCTCAGCCCTGCCGCTGTACGGCACGCTGGTGAAGGTGCACCACGCCAGCCGCGAGAACGGCAAGCTGCAATTCGTCGCCCAGGGCCTGACCCGCGTGCGAATCAAAACCTGGCTCAAGCACCACCGCCCACCGTACCTGGTGGAAGTCGAATACCCGCACCAGCCCACCCAGCCGACCGACGAGGTCAAGGCCTACGGCATGGCGCTGATCAATGCGATCAAGGAACTGCTGCCGCTCAACCCGCTGTACAGCGAAGAGTTGAAGAACTACCTCAACCGCTTCAGCCCCAACGACCCGTCGCCGCTCACCGACTTCGCCGCCGCGTTGACTTCGGCCACCGGTAACGAGTTGCAGGAAGTGCTGGACTGCGTGCCCATGCTCAAGCGCATGGAAAAAGTGCTGCCGATGCTGCGCAAGGAAGTCGAAGTGGCGCGCCTGCAGAAGGAAATCTCCGCCGAGGTGAACCGCAAGATTGGTGAGCACCAGCGCGAATTCTTCCTCAAGGAACAACTCAAGGTCATCCAGCAAGAGCTGGGCCTGACCAAGGATGACCGCAGCGCGGACGTCGAGCAGTTCGAGCAACGCCTGGTGGACAAGGTGCTGCCGGCACAGGCGCAAAAGCGCATCAGTGAAGAGATGAACAAACTGTCGATCCTGGAAACGGGCTCGCCGGAATACGCCGTCACGCGCAATTACCTGGATTGGGCGACCTCAGTGCCATGGGGCGTGTATGGCGAGGACAAACTCGACCTCAAACACGCGCGCAAGGTGCTGGATAAACACCACGCGGGCCTGGATGACATCAAAAGTCGCATCCTCGAATTCCTCGCGGTCGGTGCTTACAAAGGCGAAGTCGCCGGTTCCATCGTGCTGCTGGTCGGCCCGCCGGGCGTGGGCAAGACCAGCGTGGGTAAGTCCATCGCTGAATCCCTGGGCAGGCCGTTCTATCGGTTCAGCGTCGGCGGCATGCGCGACGAAGCCGAGATCAAGGGTCATCGCCGCACCTACATCGGCGCCATGCCAGGCAAGCTGGTGCAGGCGCTCAAGGATGTAGAGGTGATGAACCCGGTGATCATGCTCGACGAGATCGACAAAATGGGCCAGAGCTACCAGGGCGACCCGGCTTCGGCGCTCCTGGAAACCCTGGACCCGGAGCAGAACGTTGAATTCCTCGACCACTACCTGGACCTGCGCCTGGACCTGTCCAAAGTGCTGTTCGTGTGTACCGCCAACACCCTGGACTCGATCCCGGGTCCGTTGCTGGACCGTATGGAAGTGATTCGCCTGTCGGGCTACATCACCGAAGAAAAAGTCGCCATCGCCAAGCGCCACCTGTGGCCAAAGCAGCTGGAAAAAGCCGGCGTGTCGAAAAACACCCTGACCATCAGCGACGGCGCCTTGCGCGCGTTGATAGACGGGTATGCACGGGAAGCCGGGGTACGCCAGCTGGAGAAACAGCTGGGCAAACTGGTGCGCAAGGCGGTGGTCAAGCTGCTGGATGAGCCGGACGCGGTGATCAAGATCGGTAACAAGGACCTGGAAAGCTCACTGGGCATGCCGGTGTTCCGCAACGAGCAAGTGCTGTCCGGCACCGGCGTGATTACCGGCCTGGCCTGGACCAGCATGGGCGGCGCGACCCTGCCAATCGAGGCGACGCGTATCCACACACTCAATCGTGGCTTCAAGCTCACCGGGCAGTTAGGTGAAGTAATGAAGGAGTCCGCCGAGATTGCCTACAGCTACATCAGCGCCAATCTGAAGTCGTTTGGCGGCGATCCGAAGTTCTTCGACGAAGCCTTCGTGCACTTGCACGTGCCGGAAGGTGCCACGCCCAAAGACGGCCCGAGCGCCGGCGTGACCATGGCCAGTGCGCTGCTGTCGCTGGCGCGTAACCAACCGCCGAAAAAAGGCGTGGCCATGACCGGCGAGCTGACGCTGACCGGGCATGTACTGCCGATTGGCGGGGTGCGTGAGAAGGTGATTGCGGCGCGCCGCCAAAAGATTCACGAGTTGATCTTGCCGGAGCCGAATCGCGGCAGCTTTGAGGAGTTGCCGGAGTATCTGAAGGAAGGCATGACGGTGCACTTTGCCAAGCGCTTTGCGGATGTGGCGAAGGTGTTGTTCTGATAGATCTCCAGTGGCTGTAAGGGCCTCATCGCGGGCAAGCCCGCTCCCACACTTGACCGAGTACATCCTTTGGAACACGGTCAACATGTGGGAGCGGGCTTGCTCGCGAAAGGGCCAGCCCATTCGCCACAAAATCCCCGCTTGTCACACCTTGTCTCATCTTCGGTTATGCTCGCCCTTCGTCGCCAAACAACGGAGCCTCCATGACCGCTGCCCGCCTGCTTCTCCCCTTGAGCCTTGCCCTGCTGGGCGCCTGCGCCAGTGCCCCCAAGCAAAACGTCACAGTGGACAACCAGAGCGCCTGCCCGCTCCAGCTTAAAACCGGGCAAAACCTGATCCTCACCTTGCCGAGCAACCCTACCACCGGCTACCGCTGGGCCATCCAGGATTCCGCCGGCGGTGTGCTGCGCGCCTTGAGCCCGGAGGTCTACAGCAGCACGGAATCCGGCGTGATCGGCGGCGGCGGCCATTCCACCTGGCGCTTCCAGGCCTTCGCGGCCGGCCAGGGCCGTTTGCGCCTGACCTCCCAGCAACCATGGGAGCCGGAAGCCGAGCCTGCCGAAACCTTCGACTGCGCCATCACGGTGAACTGATATGCCATGGCTGATTCTTGCGTTGATGGGCGCCGGTACCTTTATCTACGGGCTGACCACCCATGCGGCGTTGCTGTGCCTGCTGGTCAAACCCCTGCCGGTACTCGCGCTGCTGGGTTGGCTGCATGATGCGCCGCCCACCGACTATCGTCGCTGGATCAGCCTGGGGCTGATTTTTTCCCTGGTGGGCGATGTCTTGCTGGCCTGGCCGGGTGACCTGTTTATCTTCGGCCTCGGTGCCTTCCTGTTCGCACACCTGGCGTATTTAAAAGCCTATTTCAGCGATTGCCGTCGCCTGGCGGTGTTGCCCTTGGTGTTGGCGCTGGGCGTGGGCGCGATCCTGCTGGGCATCCTGATTTCCCATGGCCTTGGCGACTTGCTGATTCCAGTCGTGGTGTATGCCTTGGTGATCAGCGCCATGCTCTGGCGGGCGCTGGCGCGGCTGGGCAGTGGTGTGCCAAAACGTTCGGCGCTGCTGGCGGCAGCGGGCGCGGTGTCGTTCGTGTTTTCCGACACGCTGATCGGCATCAATCGGTTTGTGCTGGCGTTCGAAGCGGCACCGTATTTGTTGATCATCACGTATTGGCTGGGCCAGTGGGGCATCACCGCTTCTGCTTTCCATCAGACAACCCGCGCACACGAGGGCCAACTTGGCTAAAATGCCGGCCTTTCCCCCCTCGTCGCCGGACCAACCGTGAGCAAAGAACCCGATCGCCTATTCGCCCAGCCCCTGCCCCAGGTGCCGGACTTCGCCTTTAACGAGGACGTGGTACGGGTGTTCCCGGACATGATCAAGCGTTCGGTGCCGGGTTACCCGACCATTGTCGAGAACCTCGGCGTGCTCGCGGCGCAATTTGCCCAACCCAACAGCGTGCTCTACGACCTGGGCTCGTCGCTCGGCGCGGTGACCCAAGCCTTGCGCCGCCATGTGCGCACCGACGGCTGCCGGGTCATCGCAGTGGATAACTCGGCGGCGATGGTCGAGCGCTGCCGCGAATACCTCAATGGCCAGGACTCGATGTTCCAGGAGTTGCTGCCGGTCGAGGTGGTCGAGGGCGATATCCTCGCGCTGCAGTTCCAGCCGGCCTCGGTGGTGGCGCTGAACTTCACCCTGCAATTTATTGCCCCCGATGAACGCCTGGCCTTGCTCGGTCGTATCCGCCAGTCGCTACTGCCAGGCGGTGCATTGATCCTCTCGGAAAAGCTGCGCTTCAATGACCCTGAAGAACACACGCTGCTCACCGACCTGCACATCGCGTTCAAACGCGCCAACGGCTACAGCGAACTGGAAATTGCCCAGAAGCGCAGCGCCATCGAAAACGTCATGAAGCCCGACAGCCTCGAAGAACACCGTGAACGCCTGCTGGCGGCCGGGTTCTCGAAAGTCGTGCCGTGGTTCCAGTGTCTTAACTTTGCCTCGTTGATTGCCTTGCCATGATTGATCTGTCCCCTCTCGCCCGCCATTTGGTCGGCACTCCCCTGGCCGTGTGGGCCCAGGGCCTGCAAGCGCAACTCGATAGTAAAATGGAAAAGGGTCATGGCGACCTCGAACGCTGGCAGAGTGCATTGGATGCGCTGCCGCAGATCCAGCCCAGCGAAGTCGATTTGCTCAATGGCCTGACCCTTGATACCGATTGCGACGACGCCACTCGCGCGCAAATGCACACCGCGCTGATGGGCCTGAGCCCGTGGCGCAAAGGCCCGTTCAACCTGTTCGGCGTGCATGTGGACACCGAATGGCGTTCGGACTGGAAGTGGTCGCGGGTTGCACCGCACCTGGATTTGAAGGGCAAGCGCATCCTCGATGTGGGCTGCGGCAACGGCTACTACATGTGGCGCATGCTCGGCGCCGGGGCCGACAGTGTGATAGGCGTGGACCCGAACTGGCTGTTTTTCTGCCAGTTCCAGGCCGTGCAGCGCTACCTGAACGAGCCAAAGGCCTGGCACTTGCCGTTCCCGTTTGAAGACCTGCCGTCAAACCTGGAAGGCTTCGACACGGTGTTTTCCATGGGCGTGTTCTACCATCGTCGTTCGCCCATTGAGCACTTGCTGGCGCTCAAGGACACCTTGGTCAAAGGCGGCGAGTTGGTCCTGGAAACCTTGGTAGTCGAAGGCGATCAGCAGCAGGTGCTGGTGCCGGAAGACCGTTATGCGCAAATGCGCAACGTGTGGTTCCTGCCGTCGGTGCCGGCGCTGATGCTGTGGCTGCGGCGGGCGGGTTTCAGTGATGTGCGCTGCGTGGACGTGAGCGTAACCACGGTCGAGGAGCAGCGTGGGACTGAATGGATGAAATTTCAGTCGCTGAGTGATTTCCTGGATCCGGATGATCACAGCAAGACGATTGAAGGGCTGCCGGCGCCGATGCGCGCGGTGATTATCGCCAGGAAGTAACCCCAATCTCCCTGAAAAAATGGAGATTCAAATGTGGGAGCTGGCTTGCCGGCGATAGCGGTGTATCAGTCACTGATGAATTGACTGAAAGATAGCTATCGCAGGCAAGCCAGCTCCCACATTGGTGTTCAGTGTTCTTTAGAGCGTGGGTTTGGCTCGACGAGCCTTAAAGAACTCACTCAACACCGTCCCGCACTCCTCAGCCAACACCCCGCCTTCAAACAACACCCGATGGTTGAGAAACCCCTGGGTAAAAAACTGGCCCTGGCTTTGCACGATGCCGGCCTTGGGCTCCAGCGCGCCGTACACCACTCGCGCGATGCGTGAATGTACGATCAGGCCCGCGCACATGCTGCACGGCTCCAGGGTCACATACAGCGTACTGCCCACCAGCCGATAGTTGCTGATCGCTTGCGCAGCGGCGCGAATGGCGACCATCTCGGCGTGGGCGCTGGGGTCGTTGCCGCTGATCGGGCAGTTGAAGCCTCGGCCGATGATTTCACCGTCCTGCACCAGCACGGCACCCACCGGCACTTCGCCAAGTGCCGCGCCTTGGGCCGCGAGGGCCAGGGCTTCGCGCATAAAGTCCTGGTCGCGGCTGCGGTCGATAATCGCGGCGGGGCGAATCTGGCGCATCACGCCACCTCGATGGCGGCCATCAGGCCGGTTTCCATGTGGTCGATTACGTGGCAATGGAACATCCACACCCCCGGATTATCGGCCACCAACGCCACGCGGGCACGTTCGTTCTTGCCCAGCAGGTAGGTGTCGGTGAAGTACGGAATCACCTTGTGGCGGTTCGACGCGATCACTTTGAAGCTCATGCCGTGCAGGTGGATCGGGTGTTGATATTGGGTCATGTTCTTCAATTCGAAAATGTAGCTCTTGCCCTTCTCCAGTTTGGCGATAGGGCGGTCGGCGCAGGTCTTGTCGGTGATGTCCCAGGCCTTGCCGTTGATCTGCCACAGGCTTGGCGGCTTGCCGTCATCCACCGACACCGTGCCGACCCACTCGAAATTGAAGTTGAGTTTCTCGGCGTTGGCCAGGTCCGGCTCGGCAATCGGGTTGGCGGGCAACGCCGGTGGCCATTCGGTGGGCGCGTCGGTATTGGCCACCGAGCGAAAGGTGCCCAGACGCACGGGGCCGTTGCGGATCGACAACTCCTCACCCGCAGGCGGTGCCTTGATCCCCAGGCAGATGCGCATGCCCGGGCCCAGCCAATATTCCTTGCCCAATGGGCGTGGTTCGATAGGGTTGCCGTCCAGCGCGTAGATTTGTGCTTCGACATCAGGAATGTTGAGGCGGTAGGTCAGGGTGTTGTCGAGGTTGAGCAACCGCACGCGGGTGATCTGCCCCGCCGGCAAATCAATCACCGCCTGGGACACGCCATTGATCGTCGACAGCCGCCCGGCCGTGCCGCCACGTGCTGCCTCGCGAGGCACGCTGAAGGCGACGAAAGCGCCCTCTTCGTCCACGTGCCAGCTTTTCAGGCTCAGGGTGCGTTCGTGCTTGAAACCGGTCGGCTCGCGCTCTTCGATGATCAGCGGGCCAACCAGGCCACGGCCGAGCTCTTCGCTGCTGTTCACGTGGGGGTGGTACCAGTAGCTGCCGGCGTCCGGCACGCGGAATTTGTAGTCGAAGTATTCGCCAGGCAACACCGGCAACTGCGAGACGTAAGGCACGCCGTCCATTTCCAGCGGCAGGCGGATGCCATGCCAGTGGATGGTGGTGGCAACCGGCAGGTGGTTGATAAAGCGCACCCGCAGCCATTCGCCCTGGCGCACGCGCAACTCGGTGCCTGGCGCGGAGGGGCCGAATGCCCAGGCCTGGGTTGTGTGCCCTGGCACCAGTTCCACGTCCAGGGGTGCCGCGATCAGCTCGTAATCGTGCCCCGCTTCAGCCTCGGCAACTTTCCCCAGCCAGTAGCGATAGGCGCCACCGGCACCGACGCCCACTACGGCCAGGCCTGCAAGGCCACCCAGGATTTGTCGACGGGAAAAGGATCGGGACACAACAACCTCACGTATCTGCCGCAGGCCAGAGGCCCGCAAAGGGCAGATACGATACACCTGACCCGGCTAAACAGTAAGGCTTCGCATTGCCGCACTGCAGAAACCACCCATGAGCACAGGTGGGAGCGGGCTTGCCTGCGATAGCGGTGTGCCAGTTAATACTGCACTGACTGACATAACGCCATCGCGGGCAAGCCCGCTCCCATCGGGGTCATGGGATGTTTTTAATGCTTGGCGGCGGCAAGGATCATGGCTTTCATCTCGGCGACCGCGCCTTTGAAACCGACGAACAGTGCATGGGCCACCAAGGCGTGGCCGATGTTCAGTTCGTTGATGCCCTTGATCGCGGCCACCGCTTCCACGTTGTGGTAGTGCAGGCCATGGCCCGCGTTGACGATCAGACCTTCATTCAGGCCGCACTTTACGCCCTCGATGATGCGCTGCAGCTCGTCAGCGACTTCGGTCGGCGTGGTGGCATCGGCGTAACGGCCGGTGTGCAGTTCGATGGCCGGCGCGCCGACACGACGCGAGGCTTCGATCTGGCGCTCGTCGGCGTCGATGAACAGCGACACTTCGCTGCCGATCTTTGACAGGCGCTCCACCGCAGCCTTGATCCGCGCTTCCTGGCCAGCCACATCGAGGCCGCCTTCGGTGGTCAGTTCCTGGCGGGTTTCCGGTACCAGGCAGATATGCGCCGGGCGAATGCGCTCGGCGAACGCCATCATTTCTTCGGTCACGCCCATCTCGAAGTTCATGCGGGTTTGCAGCACGTCCTTGAGCAGCAGCACGTCGCGCTCCTGGATGTGGCGGCGGTCTTCGCGCAGGTGCACGGTGATGCCGTCGGCGCCCGCTTCTTCGGCGTCCAGCGCAGCCTTGACCGGGTCAGGGTAACGGGTGCCCCGGGCCTGACGCAGGGTAGCGACGTGGTCGATGTTGACGCCAAGAAGAATGCGATTGCTGGTGGTCACGGAAGCGCTCCTGAAAAGGGAAAGAAACGGTGCACAGCATACACGGGGATGTCAGGGCTTTCGAAACAACTCGCGACTGACCAGCGGCCGTCCACCCAAATGCACGGCCAGCGCCTGGCGCATCAAACGCTTGGCGGCGGACAAGGCACCTGGCGCGGTCCAGTCAGCTTCGCTCATGGCCAACAGCTCGGTGCCCTGGAACAGGCCCGGTTGCAGCAGGTAGACGCGCTCAAGGCCGGCATCGACTTGCAGGCGGTACATGCCGTCGGCGGCGATTGGGTCGCCGTGCAGGTCGTTGCTCAGTTCAAAGCCGTAGCCGAGGTCGTCAAGCAGGCGCCATTCGAAGGCGCGCAGCAGCGGTTCCAGGGGGCGACCTTCGGCCAGGGCTATCAGGGTGGCGGCGTAGTGATCAAAGACCGCCGGATGCGGGTCTTCGGCGGGCAGCAGGCGGATCAGCAGTTCGTTGAGGTAGAGGCCACTGAACAGCGCTTCGCCATTGAGCCAGGCGGAGGTGCCGACGCTTTCCAGCCGGCCGACGTTTTTCAGCTCGCCCTTGCCACGAAACTCCACGTCCAGGGCCACGAACGGCCGAGCCAGCGTACCCGTCTTGCCCCGTGCGCTGCGCAATACCGCGCGCAGGCGACCTTGGGGCGTGATGAAGTCCACCAGGGCGCTGGTCTCGCGGTAGGCGCGGCTATGCAGGACGTAGGCGGGTTGGCTGGGGGGTGGGGATTGGGACATGGGTTCTCACTGCTGGAATGCATTTTTGAAAACTACACAAACCTAATGTGGGAGGGGGCTTGCCCCCGATGGCAGTGTGTCAGTCACTTATTTATTAACTGACCCACCGCTATCGGGGGCAAGCCCCCTCCCACATTTTTTGCCCTGCGGTGTCCTTACAGGTCGCCGTAGCCCAACGAACGCAACGCGCGCTCATCATCAGACCAACCACCTTTAACCTTCACCCACAGGTTAAGCATGATCTTGGAATCGAACAGCAATTCCATGTCCTTGCGCGCTTCGGTGCCGATGCGCTTGATGCGTTCGCCCTTGTCGCCAATGATGATTTTTTTCTGGCCGTCACGTTCGACGAGGATCAGCGCGTGGATATGCAGGGTTTTGCCCTGCTGCTTGAACTCTTCGATTTCAACGGTGATCTGGTACGGCAGCTCGGCGCCCATCTGGCGCATGATTTTCTCGCGTACCAGTTCGGCGGCGAGGAAACGGCTGCTGCGGTCGGTGATCTGGTCTTCCGGGAAGAAGTGCTCGTTCTCCGGCAGGTGCTCGGCGATCACACGTTCCAGGGCGTCGAGGTTGTGGCCGTGCTGGGCCGAGATCGGCATGATCTGGGCGTTCGGCAGTTGTTCCTGCAGCCAGCTCAGGTGCGGCATCAGCTCGGCTTTGTCCTCGATACGGTCGGTCTTGTTCAGCGCGACGATCAAGGGGCCGGTGACGTACTGCACACGTTCCAGAACCATCTGGTCTTCGTCGGTCCACTTAGTGCGGTCGACCACGAATATCACCACGTCGACGTCTTTCAACGCCGCCGAAGCGGTCTTGTTCATGTAACGGTTGAGGGCCTTTTCGCCGCCTTTGTGCATGCCCGGGGTATCGACATACACCGCTTGCACGGTGCCTTCGGTCTTGATGCCCAGCATGTTGTGGCGGGTGGTCTGCGGCTTGCGCGAGGTGATCGCCAGCTTTTGGCCCAGGATGTGGTTCAGCAGCGTGGACTTGCCCACGTTCGGGCGGCCGACGATGGCAACATAGCCACAGCGTGTTGCGGTTGAATCAGTCATGGCCATTCTCCACGCCCAGGGCAATCAGTGCTGCAGCGGCCGCTACCTGTTCGGCAATACGACGGCTCACACCCTGACCTCGGCTTTTTTCATTCAATAAGGTGATCTCACATTCCACGAAAAATACGCGGCAATGCGGCTCACCCTGGATATCCACCACTTCGTAGCGTGGCAGTTCGCAACCGCGCGACTGCAGGTATTCCTGCAGGCGGGTCTTGGGATCTTTATTGGTGTCGACCAGCGTCAGGCTTTCGATCTCCGAAGCCAGCCAGGCAACCACGCGCTCCTTGGCCGTCTCCATACCCGCATCGAGGTAGATCGCACCGATCAACGCTTCAAGGGCATCGGCCAGGATCGACTCGCGACGGAAGCCACCGCTTTTCAGCTCACCCGACCCCAGGCGCAGGTACTCGCCCAGGCCGAAACCACGGGCCAGCACGGCCAGGGTCTCGCCTTTGACCAGGCGCGCGCGCAGGCGTGACAGCTGACCTTCGCGCGCTTGAGGGAAACGCTCGAACAGCGCCTCACCGGCGGCAAAGTTAAGGATGGCATCACCGAGAAACTCCAGGCGTTCGTTATTACGCCCGGCAAAACTGCGGTGTGTGAGGGCAAGGACCATCAATTCCTGGTCCTTGAAGGTGTAGCCGAGCTGACGCTCGAGACGGCTTAGAGAAACGCTCACGGTTTACCCATATCTGTTTGGTGGCACCGGCGGCCATCGACGATTGACGCAGTGTTCAAATTTAAATCCCGATTGGTGTCGCTTGGGGCCGGGCCATGAATTGTCCCAACCCCAGAAAAGCATTCGGCGCTGTGTTCACAGCGCCGCCTGTATTACTTGATCAGCCCGACCCGCGAGAAGTTCGGCAGGTGGCTGAGTTTGGGTTCCGGCCAGCTCATCCATACGGCAAAGGCCTTGCCGACAATGTTCTCGTCGGGAACCATGCCCAGCAGGTCCTTGGGAATGTTGGGGTCATCCCAGTAGCGGCTGTCATTGGAGTTGTCGCGGTTGTCGCCCATCATGAAGTAGTGCCCGGCCGGCACTTTCCATTCGGTGTCAGGCGGCGAACGGTAGCGGCTCATTTCCTTGCGGATCTGGTGCTCTACAGCCCCGAGTTTTTCCTGGTACAACTCGGCACTGCCCAGGGTGTTCGGCTCGGCACCGATCAACTTCTCGGCCACCGATTCCCCGTTGACGAACAGACGCTTGTCGCTGGTGTAGCGAATCACGTCGCCCGGCAGGCCTACTACGCGCTTGATGTAATTGACGTTCGGGTCGCTAGGGTAGCGGAACACCATCACATCGCCGCGCTGCGGATCACCGACCGGGATGACTTTCTTGTCGATGACCGGCAGGCGGATCCCGTAGGAAAACTTGTTCACCAGGATGAAGTCACCGACGTCCAGGGTAGGTTTCATCGACCCCGAAGGGATCTGAAACGGCTCCACCAGAAACGACCGCAGCACCAGTACGATGAACAACACGGGAAAGAACGATTTGCCGTATTCAACCAGCAGAGGCTCTTTGTTCAGCTTCTCGATCACCACGACATCGGGCTGGCTGACGCTGCCCTGATAGGACGCGATAGCCGCCCGCCGACGCGGGGCGAAGAACACCAGATCGAGCAACGCCAGGAGACCGCAAACGGCAACGGCGATGACCAGCAACAGCGGGAAATTTAGTGACATAGGACCTAACTATCCAACCTGAGCACCGCAAGGAAGGCTTCTTGTGGAATTTCCACGTTGCCCACTTGCTTCATGCGTTTTTTACCGGCCTTTTGCTTCTCAAGCAGTTTGCGCTTACGGCTTACGTCACCACCGTAGCATTTGGCCAGTACGTTCTTTCTGAGAGCCTTGACGGAGGTTCGCGCAATGATCTGCCCGCCAATGGCGGCCTGGATCGCGACGTCGAACATCTGGCGCGGAATCAGTTCTTTCATCTTCTCGGTCAGCTGGCGACCTTTGTAGTGCGCGTTGTCCTTGTGCACGATCAGCGCAAGAGCATCAACCTTATCGCCGTTGATCAGCACATCCAGTTTCACCAGATTAGCCGATTGGTAACGATCGAAATGGTAATCCAGCGAAGCATAGCCGCGACTGGTGGATTTGAGACGGTCGAAGAAGTCCAGGACCACTTCGTTCATCGGCAAATCGTAGGTCACTTGCACTTGGGTACCGAGGAACAACATGTCGTGTTGTACGCCACGTTTTTCGATACACAGGGTAATGACGTTGCCCAGGTGTTCCTGCGGGACCAGGATATTGGCCCGCACGATCGGCTCGCGCATGTCTTCAATGGAGGACAGATCTGGAAGCTTGGACGGGTTATCGACGTAAATCGTTTCACCGGTTTTCAGCAACAGTTCAAAAATAACCGTTGGCGCGGTGGTGATCAGGTCCAGGTCGTATTCGCGCTCGAGGCGCTCCTGGATGATCTCCATGTGCAGCATGCCGAGGAACCCGCAACGGAAGCCGAAGCCCAGGGCGTCGGAGCTTTCCGGGGTGTACTGCAACGACGAGTCGTTGAGCGTCAGCTTTTGCAGGGCTTCACGGAAGTCTTCGAAGTCGTCGGAGCTCACCGGGAACAGGCCGGCGTAAACCTGCGGCTGGATGCGCTTGAAGCCCGGCAGCACGTCTACATCAGGGGTAGAGCTCAAGGTCAGGGTGTCACCGACCGGTGCACCGTGAATGTCCTTGATACCGGCGATGATGAAGCCTACTTCACCGGCCTTCAGGTCAGTGGTAGCGGTGTGCTTGGGGTTGAATACGCCGACGCTGTCCACCAGGTGGATCTTGCCGGTGGATTTAACCAGGATCTTGTCGCCCTTCCTCACGCGGCCGTGGCGCACACGTACCAGGGAAACAACCCCCAGGTAGTTGTCGAACCAGGAGTCGATGATCAACGCTTGCAGCGGATCTTCGTAGTTGCCGGTTGGCGCAGGAATGGTCTTGACCAGGCGCTCGAGCACTTCGTCGACGCCCAGGCCGGTCTTGGCGCTGCACTCGACAGCGTCGGTGGCGTCAATGCCGATGATTTTTTCGATTTCTTCTTTAACGCGGTCCGGATCGGCCTGGGGCAGGTCGATCTTGTTCAGCACCGGCATGACCTCAAGGCCCTGCTCGATCGCGGTGTAGCAGTTGGCAACGGACTGGGCTTCAACGCCCTGGCCGGCGTCGACCACCAGCAAGGCGCCTTCACACGCTGCCAGCGAACGGCTGACTTCGTAGGTGAAGTCAACGTGGCCGGGGGTATCAATGAAGTTCAACTGGTACTTGATACCGTCTTTGGCGGTGTAGTACAGGGTAACGCTATGGGCCTTGATGGTGATCCCGCGTTCACGCTCAAGGTCCATGGAATCCAGGACCTGGGCTTCCATTTCACGCTCGGCAAGGCCGCCGCACATCTGGATGAATCGATCGGCCAGCGTCGACTTGCCATGGTCAATGTGGGCGATGATGGA
This sequence comes from Pseudomonas sp. O39, assembly GCF_045447295.1. NCBI lineage: Bacteria > Pseudomonadati > Pseudomonadota > Gammaproteobacteria > Pseudomonadales > Pseudomonadaceae > Pseudomonas > Pseudomonas sp. O39. Next base: position 6,161 of record NZ_JBJGXV010000036.1, on the reverse strand, counting down.
GAAATTGCGGATATGACTCAAATCACTCACGGATCAACACTCAAAAAGGCTGCAGGCAGATTGCCCGCTGAAAAATAGCCGGGAATTGTACCTGATGCTCAGGCCGGGCGTCATCTTTGCTGACCAGAACAAAAATGCCCCGATCCTGGGAGCGGGGCATTTTTTGTTCATAAGCGCAGTATCAACCGGCCCGACGCAACAGCCAGAACCCGGCCAGGGCGCAGATCGCGGTCGGCACCAGCACCGCAAACAGCGGCGAGAAACCGAACACCAGGCTCGACGGGCCCAGCAGGTCCTGGGCGATACGGAAGGTGAAGCCCACCAGCACGCCGGTAAACACCCGCTGGCCAAGGGTCACGGAACGCAGCGGGCCGAAGATGAACGAAATAGCCATCAATACCAGCGCGGCGGTGACCAACGGCTGCAACACCTTGACCCAAAATGCCAGCCAGTAGCGGCCGTTGTTCAGCCCCTGATCCTTGAGGTAGTGGATATAGCCCCACAAACCGGAGATCGGCAGAGCTTCCGGGACCATCACCACGGTATTGAGCAGCTCCGGCTTCAGCGCGATGTCCCACTGCTCGGACGGCACATTGACGACTTCGGTGCTGGCCTTGGTGCCCTGCCCTACATTATGGAAATAAGTCGTGGTGACTTCGTACAGCTCCCACTTCCCTTCATCGTATTGCGCACGCTTGGAGAAACTGGAAGTCAGCATGTGCCGCTCTTTATCGAACGTATAACGCGTCACACCCACCAACAGACCGCCCGGTTGCACGGCGTTGATGTGGATAAACTCGTCACCCTGGCGGTGCCACAGGCCGTGCTTGGCACTCTGCGCATCTCCCGAACCCTGGGCCAGGGCGCGGTTGGCCTGGGCCGTGGCTTCGGTCGGTGGCGCCACGTATTCGCCGATCAGCACACTGCACGCCATCAGCAACAGCATGGGTTTCATCACCGCCCAGACGATACGGCCGATGGAAACACCGGCGGCGCGCATGATGGTCAATTCGCTGCTGCTGGCCAGGCTGCCCAGGCCGATCAGGCAGCCGATCAGTGCCGCCATCGGCATCATGTCGTAGAGACGGCGCGGCGCGGTCAGCGCCACGTAGCTCAGCACGTCCGTGACCGTATAGGTGTCGGTGACATTGCCCACTTCATCGATGAAGGCGAACAAGGAGGCCAGGCCAAGGATGATGCCCAATACCGCCAGAATGGCGATCAGTACGCTGCTACCAATGTAGCGATCGAGCTTAGCCACGAGCCAACTCCTTCAGGCCACGACGGCTCTTCATGTTCAAACGGATAGGTTCCCAGTAGAGCAGCCCCAGGCCGATCACCAGGAAAATCCCGTGCACCCACCACAGGCCGAGGGCCGGCGACAGATTGCCCTTCTCCAGGGAGCCACGGGCGGAAATCAGGAGGGTCAGGTAGGCCATGTACAGCAGGATCGCTGGCAACAGCTTGAGGAAACGGCCCTGACGCGGGTTGACGCGCGACAGCGGCACCGCCATCAAGGTCACGATAAACACCAGCAGCGGCAGGGAAATTCGCCATTGCAGTTCCGCGACGGAGCGCAGTTCCGTATTGCCGAAAAGCGACGACGTCGGGAGTGCGTCGCGGTCGGTGACCTCTTCGCTGATCTCCGGTTTGGCCAGCATTACGCCATACGTGTCGTACTTGATCGCCCGATAATCCGCCAGCCCTGGGCTGCCGTCGTAACGAAAGCCATTTTCCAGGATCAGGTAACGGCTGCCGTCAGGGCGTACTTCCTGGCGCCCGCTGTTGGCCACCAGAATCGAAATTCCACGGTCTTTCTGATTCTGCCCCAGGTTTTTCTGGGAAATAAACACCCCACCCAGGTTGGAGCGGTCATCCGTCATGGTTTCGGTATAGGTCACCCGCGTGCCGTCGTTGAGCGCCTGAAAGCGCCCGGGCTCGAGGGTGTCGAACTCGGTCATTGCATCCTGCTTGTTCAGCAGCAGCTGGAACTGCATGGCGCCCTGGGGCGCCAGGCTCATGCTCAACCACGCCACCACCAGCGCAACGCCGGTAGCGGGCACCATGGTCATGGCCAGCAGACGCTGCTGGCTCATGCCGGTGGCCGAGAGCACGGTCATTTCACTTTCCAGGTACAACCGGCCATAAGCCAGCAGAATGCCCAGGAACAGGCCGAGCGGCAGGATCAGTTGCAAAAACCCCGGCAGGCGAAAGCCCATGATCAGGAACAACGAGCCGGGGTCCAGAGCGCCCGAGGCGGCCTGGGCGAGGAATTTGACGAAACGACCACTCATGGTGATGACCAGCAATACCGCACTCACGGCACTCAGGGTCAACAGGACTTCGCGGGACAGATAACGGAAGACGATCAAACCAGACACTCCAGGGTTGTCAGGCTAAGGCGGCCAAACAAGCAAGCATACCGAGTCGACCCGTTTGCACGGGCCGGCTAAAAAGATGGCGCATTATCCTGTGATTGACCGCGCCTGTCACGGTGCTTGCTCATACGCGTGCACAAAGCGTGCGGCAAGGGTTGTCAGGCTCCGCCGGCGAGGTTCAAACTGCGGCCTTTGTCGCGGGCGGTTTACACAGCTGCCTCGCTTTAAGCCTGGGTACACAGACTCCAGGCTCACCGACCTTTATAAGGGACCCGAAAATGGAATTGGTTGTAAAAAGCGTTAGCCCCGAAACGTTGAAAACCGCCACCCTCGTGGTCGCCGTCGGCGAAGGGCGCAAGCTCGGCGTCGCCGCCAAGCAACTCGACGAACTGAGCGGCGGCGCTATCAGCGCGATCCTCAAGCGCGGCGACCTGGCCGGCAAAGTCGGCCAGAGCCTGTTGCTGCAAAGCCTGCCTAACCTTAAAGCCGACCGCGTATTGCTGGTGGGCGTGGGCAAGGACGCCGAACTGGGCGATCGCCCGTTCCGCAAGATCATCAGCACCCTCCTCACCGCCCTTAAAGGCCTGGGCGGCGCCGATGCTGCGCTGGCACTCGATGAAATAGTGGTAAAAGGCCGCGACAGCTACGGCAAGACCCGCCTGCTGGCCGAAAGCCTGGTGGACGGCAGCTACGTCTTCGACCAGTTCAAGAGCCAGAAAGCCGAACCCCGCGCCCTGAAGAAAATCACCCTGCTGACCATCAAGGCTGCCCAAGCTGAGGTCGAGCGCGCTGTGACCCACGCCCAGGCCATCGCCGCCGGCATGTCGTTCACCCGCGACCTGGGCAACCTGCCGCCGAACATCTGCCACCCAACGTACCTGGGCGAACAAGCCAAGGCGCTGGGCAAAGAGTTCAAGGCCTTGAAGGTTGAAGTGCTGGACGAGAAGAAGATCAAGGAACTGGGCATGGGCTCGTTCTACGCCGTGGGCCAGGGCAGCGACCAGCCACCACGCTTGATCGTGATGCAATACAACGGTGGCAAGAAATCCGAGAAGCCGTACGCCCTGGTCGGCAAAGGCATCACCTTCGACACCGGCGGCATCAGCCTCAAGCCGGGCGCCGGCATGGATGAGATGAAGTACGACATGGGCGGCGCCGCCAGCGTGTTCGGCACCCTGCGTGCCGTGCTGGAGCTCAAGCTGCCGATCAACCTGGTGTGCATCCTGGCGTGTGCCGAGAACATGCCGAGCGGCGGCGCGGCCCGTCCGGGCGACATCGTCACTACCATGAGCGGCCAGACCGTCGAGATCCTCAACACCGACGCCGAAGGCCGCCTGGTGCTGTGCGATGCGCTGACCTACGCCGAACGTTTCAAGCCACAGGCCGTGATCGACATCGCCACCCTGACCGGTGCCTGCGTGGTCGCCCTGGGCGCTCACACGTCCGGCCTGCTGGGTAACAACGACGAGTTGATCGAGCAACTGCTCAGCGCCGGCAAGTCTGCCGACGACCGCGCCTGGCAACTGCCGCTGTTCGATGAGTATCAAGAGCAGCTGGACAGCCCGTTCGCCGACATCGCCAACATCGGCGGCCCGAAAGCCGGCACCATCACAGCGGCCTGCTTCCTGTCGCGCTTTGCCAAGAACTTCAACTGGGCGCACCTGGACATCGCCGGTACGGCCTGGACCAGCGGCGGCAAGGACAAGGGCGCCACTGGCCGTCCGGTTCCTCTGCTGACCCAGTACCTGCTGGATCGCGCCAAAGCCTGAAACTGAAGATTCCGGGGCGGCCATCCCGCCGCCCCGGTCTCAGGAACCGCAATGACCCAAGTCGACTTCTATATATTGCCCAGCGCCGATCCTTCTGCGCGCCTGGACTTTGCCTGCAAACTCACCGAAAAAGCCTGGCGCATGGGCCACCGCATCTACCTGCATTGCAGCGATGCAGCCCAACGAGACGACCTCGATGCCCGCCTGTGGCGCTTCAAGGGTGAAAGCTTCGTGCCCCACGGCCCCGCCGAGTCCGAACCCGAAGGCCTGATTGTGTTGGGCCTGGGCGACAACTGCGGCAGTCACCATGACCTGCTGGTCAACCTGGACCTGAAAGTACCGACCTTTGCCAAGGCTTTTGCCCGCGTGGCGGAAGTGGTGGTGGAAGACCCGGCTATTCGTCAGGCCGCGCGGGAGAGTTTCCGTTTCTATCGCGAACAGGGCTATCCTCTGCAGGATCACCGGCTACAACGACTTTGAGCACATGATGGACACTCCCAACCCGATTAAAAAAGACGACCACTTGCTGGACGACCTGGAGTCGATCCGTCAATTGCTGGGTGATGATGCCTTGCAACCGCCGCTGCTGACCGACACGGTCGATGGCGAGGTACAGATTCCGCTGCTGTTCGACCTGGTCGGTGGCAAGCCCGCCGCACCGGCGCCAGCTGCTGCAGCCCCGGTTGTAGAACCCGTGCCTGCCGCGGCTGCTGCCGAAAAGGCGCCTGACGCCTTGCTGCTGCACCTGGACAACGAACTGCGCGCCGCCGCACAACTGATCATGCAAGACGTGATCGACGACTTTGCCCCGCATATCGAAACCGAGATCAAGCGCCGGCTGGATGCGCGCATGGAGCGGTTGCTCAATCAGTATCAGTCTTGATCCAGGATGCCTGTCCAGAATGCCTATGTCGCGACGCGGGCGGTGCCAAGGAGGGCATGCATCCACTCACATCATGACATGACCACCTGTCGTAACTGGCATTTCTAACAGTAGATGCACAAGCGATTTGGGACAAAGCTCATCTGAAATTATTCCTTGTCGGAGATTTAGATGATGGGCGTTCCTACTCAGTTTTATCCAATTACCGAATGGGCACCTGCGCAATTCCCGATTTTCTTCGGCGAAGGAATTCCAGGCCAACCTGTCACCATATGCCAATCAAATACCGGTCTAGTCGTTGCACAAACAACCGTCGATGGAAACGGCAATTGGCTGACCCAATCCCACGTAGCACTACCTTTGGGCCCCTATTCAGTTACCGCCTATTACGACCTGAGCCAAGGGTATGCACCCAATCTTCCCTTTCACGTTGGCTCCCCTCCTCAAATAGCGGGAAACGGACCCTCTGAGTCAGATAACTCCCCCGTTCTCACCAGCCTGACTATCGTTGACTCCCTTCGCCCGCAGCTTACAGGGACCGCACCACCGAATGCGACTGTCGTGATTGCCCATTCGGGTGGCAGCGTTTACTACGCTTCAGTGGGTGCGGACAGTAATGGCTATTGGGAAGCCACACCAACTACTGACCTTGTCGTTGATGCCAATAACTGGGTAGACCTTGCTCTAATCGCGAAAGATGCCGGGGGCAATGCCTTATCGTCTTGGGTGGGTGTGCAGTTGACGGTTTTATTGATGAGCACTGGGGGCGGCGCCATGGCCGATGGCACCCCACCTGTCATCACCAGCCCGGCCAACAACAGCACCGTCCAGACACTCCGACCAACATTCACCGGCAAAGCCGCGCCCAACGCCAGAATTGGTGTGCACAATGATGCCGTCAACGTCTACTACGGCGATTGTTATGCCGACGCCAACGGCAACTGGACCTACCCATTTCCTCAAGATCTTGCTCCTGGCCAGGTCACGTTGAAGTTCGGTCAGTTCAGTCAATCCGCTAGGCTATCGGCCGATACGGCCCATACGCTTAGCATTGCAATATCTGGTTCTGGCAACGCCCTGCCGCCAGGCAGCCCACCCAAACTCACCAGTTCCAGCACTGTCACTTCGCTG
>NZ_JBJGXV010000035.1:0-46802 GCF_045447295.1 Pseudomonas sp. O39 | reverse complement strand
ATTAGCCGGGGTATCGACCACAACAGTGCCAACCGACTCGCCAGCCTTGATGGTAATCACCGAGCCATTGCTCAAGGTGACAGTTACCGGAGTCTGCGCAGGATTGGTCAACGTAGCGGTGTAGGTGATCTGCCCACCTTCGGTCACGTTTTGACCTGCGGTCAGCGTAACGGTAGTGGTATCGATGGTATCGGTAATCTGAGTAACGGCCGGATTAGGGTCGAGGGTCAGTACCAGGTTGTTGCCGCCGGTGGTGCCGGTGACGTTGACGGTGATCTGGCTTGCGTCGATGTAGGGGCTGTCATTCGGTGCCAGCGGTACGTTGACGGTGCCGGTCAGCTGGCCGGCGTTGATCGTGATCACCGCGCCATTGGACAAGGTGATGCTCAGGTCGCTGGATGGCGCCTGGGTCACGGTGGCGGTGTAGGTCAGTACGCCGCCGCCTTCGGTGATGGTTGGGGTCGCGCTCAGGCTCAGCGTCGAGGCCTGCAAGGCCAGGTTGCCCGTATTGGCGGCGGCCTGGGCGCCCGTGAGTTGGGTCAGTGTCGAAGCGCCCTGGCCCAGCGGGCCGGTCGGGAAACCGATCGTGGGGTCGACACGGCCAGCGGTTGCATCCAGTACAACGAAACTGTGGCCCCCGCCTGCAGCGCCGTTACCGGCCGCAGTCGCGCCGGCAGCGGTAGCTTCCAGGTCGGTGGTCGGGTCGGCGCCCGCGACGATGGCTTGTTGCAGCTCGGCAACCGACGGCGCAGCGTTTTCAGCGGCAGCAGCCAGGTCGGCGCTGGAGTCCGGCAAATCGGCGCTCCATTGGGTATCACGGCCCAGGTCCAGTGTGCGGCCGTCGGCCAGCTCCAGGCTGACAGCGCCAGACAGGCCGGTGTCTACCTGGTCGCCTGCGAACAGGCGGTCGCCCTCAACGAGGACTCGGCGCGTTCCTTCCGGAGAAATAACGAAAACTTGACCAACAATGCTTTTGACGATGGCAACAACACTGCTCATTAAAATTTTCTCCGGCGTTCCGTTCTGATGAAATCCATGTGGCAGCCCAAGTTAGGGCGCCAGACAGTAGGGGCGTAGTCTATGGTGTTAATGACGTCAAATATTTGGCTATATTTTTTAGCGATCTAGTTTATGCCAAACTATTGACCTTCTGGTCGCCATCCTAAACAATCGCCTCCGTAATGTCACATTGATATTTATGCGGCGAACCGTCCTACATGTGTGAAGCAGTTCCGCTTTTTGAACTTTCCGACGTACGGTCATAACGGTAGCCATTATCCGACGCAGCGAGGCCAATCGCTGTGATTTGAGACAAGAAGTCCTGGGGAATTTTTTAATGCGTCTGCACCTGTTTAAGGCAATACCGTTCGTCCTCGCCGCCAGTTTTGTACAAGCCCAAACATTGCCCCAGGCCATGCAGCAGGCGCTGGATGTGCACCCGGAAATTCAAGCCGGTGTAAATAGTCGTATCGCCGCCGATTACCAATTGCGCGCCGCCCAAGGTGGTTACCTGCCGCGCGTTGACCTGAACGCCGGTTACGGCCGTGAAGGCACCGATAACTCCACCACCCGTGCCGCCAACGGCCCAAACGGCAACCACTGGGACACGCTCAATCGCGGCGAATCCAGCCTGCGCCTGCAACAAATGATTTTTGACGGTTTCGCCACCTCCAGCGAAGTCGGGCGTCAACAAGCCAACGTTAATTCTCGTGCTTACTCTTTGCTGGGTACCTCCGAGCGCACCGGGTTGACCGTTGCCCAGGTGTACCTGGATGTGCTGACCCGTCGCGAGTTCGTGCGCCTGGCTGAAGAAAATCTGCGCAACCACGAACGCATCTACGACCAGATCAAATTGCGCACCCAGCGCGGCGTTGGCAACGGCGCCGACCAGGACCAGGCCGAAGCGCGCCTGGCCCAGGCCCGCAACAACCTGATCACCGAGCAGACCAACCTGGCCGACTCGCAGGTCAACTACCTCAGTGCCGTCGGCCAGATGCCCGACCAGCTCGAACGCCCGGCCCCGTTCATGGCCATGCTGCCGGCAGACCTGAATGAAGCGCGCCGCCAGATGCTCGACAACAGCCCGATCCTGCGTTCGGCCGAGTCGGACATTTCCGCCGCCGAGAGCCAGTACGAAGCCGCTAAATCCACGTTCTACCCGCGTTTTGATGCCGAGCTCGGCACCAACGCCGACAACAACGTGTCCGGCGACGCCAGCCACAACAACGGCTGGGAAGCCATGGTGCGCATGCGCTTCAACCTGTTCGCCGGTGGCAGCAACAAGGCTGACCTGCAATCCAAGTCGTACCAGGCCAGCCAGGCACTGGATATCCGCAACAACGCCTTGCGCCAACTCAATGAAGAACTGGGCCTGGCCTGGAACGCCTTGAACAATGCGAATGCGCAGTTGCCGGTAGCCCAGCAATACGTGGATCACAGCACCCGGGTGCGCACGTCCTACCAGCAGCAGTTTAGTCTGGGCCAACGTACCCTGCTGGATTTGCTCGACAGTGAGAACGAATTGTTCACCGCTTCCCGTCGCTTGGAAGAGATCAAGAACATTCAGTTATTTACTCAATATCGAATCAAGGCGACCATGGGCGAATTGCTCAAAAGCCAGGGAGTGGTCGCACCGATGGCCTCCGTCGTGCAAAACGACGTGAAGCCTAAAGTCCAACTGCCTGGGATGAATTGAGTCACCCCAATAGCCCCATCTGTTAGTCGAGAGTGCAGCGCGTGGAATCCGAAGTCAGTCGAGTTCATCTCAGTCATGATCCACGCACGCTGCACGACGATCCGTTACTGGACGGGTTGTTGGCGCTCTGTGCCCTGCATCAAAAACCCGCCAGCGCAGCCATGCTCACCACCGGCCTGCCGCTGCCTTCGCAGCGGTTGAGCGCTGAGCTGCTGCCTCGCGCCGCCGCGCGTGCCGGGCTGCAGGGGCGGTTGCTGCAACGCAAGCTCGAACAGATTCCGACAATTGCACTGCCAGCGCTGCTGCTGCTCAAAGACGGTCGCAGTACGGTGCTGGTCGGCTGGCAAGGCGAAGACGAAGCGCGGATCCTGCTCAGCGAAAGCGACGGCGGTGAAGTGCTGATCAAGCGTGAGCAGTTGGCGGACGACTACATCGGCAAGGTCTTCTTCGCCCAGCCTCAGCACAAATTCGACGTCAACCACGGCTCCCTGATTCCCCGGGCGCGTTCGTGGTTCCGTGACACCCTCATGCGCTCACGCTGGCTCTACACCGATGCCATCGCTGCGAGCTTCCTGATCAACATCATCGCCATGGCCGCGCCGCTGTTTGTGATGAATGTGTACGACCGCGTCGTGCCGAACCAGGCCACTGCCACCCTGTGGGTGCTGGCCGTGGGCATCTGCGGCGCTTACCTGTTCGACCTGATCCTCAAAAGCCTGCGCAGCCTGTGCCTGGACCTGGCCGGTAAAAAGACCGACTTGATCATCTCGGCCACGCTGTTCGAGCGCATCGTCGGCATGTCCATGAAGTACCGCCCGGCGCGGGTCGGCAGCTTTGCGCAGAACATCCATGAGTTTCAGAGCCTGCGCGATTTCCTCGCGTCGCTGACCCTCACCAGCCTGATCGACCTGCCGTTCACGCTGCTGATTTTCCTGGTGATCGCCATCCTCGGCGGCCACCTGGTGTGGATTCCGGTGCTGGCGTTCCCGCTTGCCCTGGGCATTGGCTACGCCCTGCAAAAACCGTTGGTGGCGACCATGGAACGAACCATGGCCCTGGCCGCCGAGCGCCAGTCGAGCCTGATCGAAACCCTCGCCGGGCTCGACGCGGTCAAGGTCAACAACGCCGAAAGCGAGCGCCAGTACGGCTGGGAGCAAACCATTGGCACCCTGAGCCGGCTTGAGCTGCGCGTGAAGTTGCTGTCGGGCCTGTCGATGAACATGACCCTGCTGATCCAGCAACTGGCTGGCGTGATCATGATTGTGTTCGGCGTGTACCAGATCATCGACGGCAACCTCAGCATGGGCGGCCTGATTGCCTGCTACATGCTCAGCGGCCGCGCCTTGAGCCCTCTGGCCTCGCTCTCCGGCCTGCTGACCCGTTACCAGCAAGCCAAGGTCACCATGACCTCGGTGGACCAGATGATGGAGCTGCCCCAGGAGCGCAATTTCGAAGAGCGCCCGATGAGCCGTCGCACCCTGCAAGGTGCCATCGAGTGTCGGGGCCTGAACTTTACCTACCCGAACCAACAGAACGCTGCGCTGAAAAACATCAACCTGGTGATCAAGCCGGGCGAGAAAATCGGCATCATCGGCCGCAGTGGTTCAGGTAAAAGCTCCCTCGCCAAACTGATCGTCGGTCTTTATCAGCCGGACTCCGGCGCGTTGCTGGTGGACGGCGTCGACGTGCGCCAGATCGATGTGAGCGAACTGCGCCACAACATCGGCTACGTCGCCCAAGATATCCAATTGCTGGCCGGCACCCTGCGTGACAACCTGGTGTCCGGTGCGCGTTATGTAGAAGATGAAATGGTCCTGCAAGCCGCGGAGCTGGCCGGCGTGCACGAATTCGCGCGTCTGCACCCCCAGGGCTATGAGCTGCAAGTCGGCGAGCGTGGGCAGAACCTGTCCGGCGGCCAGCGTCAGAACGTCGCCCTGGCTCGCGCATTGTTGCTCAACCCGCCCATCCTGCTGCTGGACGAACCCACCAGCGCCATGGATAACACCGGTGAAGAACGCTTGAAGCAACGCCTGCAAGCCGTGGTGCAAAACAAGACCGTGGTGCTGGTCACCCACCGTGCCTCACTGCTCTCTCTGGTGGACCGCCTGTTGGTCGTCGACCGTGGGCAGATCCTCGCGGATGGCCCGAAAGCCGTGGTTATGGAAGCGTTGAAAAAGGGGCAGATCAGTGTTGCTTAACTCCATCAAAAGCGCGGTCGGCCGCTATTTCAAAGGCTCCGACTCCCTGCGCAACCAGCCCCTGCCCGAGGTCAACAAAGCCCTGATCGAAGATGCACCGCGGGTTATCCGCCTGACCATCTGGGCGATCATCGCGTTCTTTGTATTTCTGGTGGTATGGGCGGGGTTCTCCAGCATCGACGAAGTCACCCGTGGCGACGGCAAGGCGATTCCGTCGTCCAAGCTGCAGAAAATCCAGAACCTGGAAGGCGGCATCGTCTCCGAGTTATATGTGAAAGAAGGCCAGATCGTAGAGGCTGGCGCACCGTTGATTCGCCTCGATGACACGCGGTTTGTCTCCAATGCCGGTGAAACCGAAGCCTTGCGCCTGGCCATGCAACTGCGTGTCGAGCGTCTGAGCGCGCAGGTGGATGATCGCCCGCTGAACATCCCTGACGAGGTACTCAAGGCCGCCCCAAGCCAGGCCGCCAACGAGCGCTCCTTGTATGAAAGCCGCCGCCAGCAGTTGAAGGACGAAGTGGGTGGCTTGCAGGAGCAATTGGTGCAGCGCCAGCAGGAACTGCGCGAATTTACCTCCAAACAAGGCCAGTACCGCAGCCAGTTGTCCCTGCAACGCCAGGAAATCAACATGTCCGAGCCCTTGGTGGCGCAGGGTGCGGTGTCGCCGGTTGAAGTCTTGCGCCTCAAGCGCGCCGAAATGGAAACCCGCGGTCAGCTCGACGCCACCACCCTGGCGATTCCCCGCGCCGAATCGGCGATCAAGGAAGTGCAGCGCAAGATCGACGAAACCCGTGGCAAATTCCGCAGTGAAGCGCTGACCCAGCTCAACGAAGCCCGCACCGAACTGAACAAGGCCGAATCCACTGGCCGCGCCCTCGAAGACCGTGTCAGCCGTACGCTGGTCACCTCGCCAGTGCGCGGTATCGTCAAGCAGTTACTGGTCAACACCGTGGGCGGCGTGATCCAGCCGGGCAGCGACATGGTCGAAATCGTGCCGCTCAACGACACCCTGCTGGTGGAAGCCAAGATCCGCCCGCAAGACATTGCTTTCCTGCACCCGGGGCAAGAAGCGATCGTTAAATTCACCGCTTATGACTACACCATCTACGGCGGCCTGAAGGCCAAGCTGGAACGCATTGGTGCCGATACCATCACCGATGAAGACAAAAAAACCACTTACTACATGATCACCTTGCGCACCGACCGCAGCCACTTGGGCACCGATGAGAAGCCGCTGCTGATCATCCCCGGCATGGTCGCGTCGGTGGACATCATCACCGGCAAGAAAAGCATCCTGAGCTACCTGCTCAAGCCGATCATCAAGGCGCGGGCCGAGGCGTTGCACGAGCGGTAATCTCTATCGCCTGCCAGGGCCTCATCGCAGGCAAGCCAGCTCCCACATGTTGATTTGTGAACACATTCAAATGTGGGAGCTGGCTTGCCTGCGATGGCGCCATCAGCTTCACTGCAGATCCCAACCCTAATGCATATCGATATTCGCTAACGGTATTTAAGCGTCCGTTCTTATATCTATAAAGTCACTCCCCTGTCCGACCGGGAGTGCCCTCATGTCCGCCACCTCTACTGTTCCAACAGCGACCTCTACCGCCCAATCTTTCGAGATTCGCCCGTTCCCCGGTAGTGTCGGCGCCGAGATCATCGGCCTGGATTTATCCCGCCCGGTCAACCACGAGGACTTCGCGCGCATTCATCGCGCTCACCTCGACCACCATGTGGTGGTCTTCCGCGACCAGCGAATCACCCCCGAACAACAGATCGCCTTCAGCCGTCGCTTCGGTGTGCTGCAGATCCACGTGCTCAAACAGTTCCTGCTGGCCAACCACCCGGAAATCCTGATCGTCTCCAATATCATCGAAAACGGCCAATCCATCGGCCTGGGCGACGCGGGTAAATTCTGGCATTCGGACCTGTCGTACAAAGAGCTGCCCAGCCTGGGCTCGATGCTGCACGCCCAGGAGCTGCCCTCCGAGGGCGGCGACACGTTATTCGCCGACATGCACAAAGCCTGGGACCAATTGCCCGAGCACCTGCGCAAAGCCGTGGAGGGGCGCAGCGCTGCGCACTCCTACACGGCGCGTTACAGCGAGACCAAATTCGAAGGCAACTGGCGCCCGGCCCTGACGCCCGAGCAACTGGCCCAAGTGGCGGAAGTGGTGCACCCGATTGTGCGTACCCACCCGGAAAACGGGCGCAAAGCGCTGTTCGTCAGCGAAGGTTTCACCACCCGCATCGTCGGTCTGCCGGAAGACGAAAGCCGCGATCTGTTGGCCCAGCTCTACGCCCACAGCGTGCTGCCGCAAAATATCTACCGCCACCAGTGGCAGCCCCACGACCTGGTGTTCTGGGATAACCGCTCGCTGATCCACCTGGCCGCGGGTTGCCCCAGCTATCTGCGCCGCAAGCTGTTTCGCACCACCATCCAGGGCGACGCGCCTTTCTGAAGCTTATTCCCGGCAAGAGAGTTGAAATGAACGCGCCCCTGCAAGGCCACGCGGCCAGCAACCTGAATACCGCCATCGAACCCCTGTTGGCGGTGGATAACGTCAGCCTTGAATACCGCACCCCCGAACGCGTGGTGCGGGCCACGCACCAGGTCAGTTTCGAGATCGACCCGGCCGACCGTTACGTACTGCTCGGCCCCTCAGGCTGCGGCAAATCCACCTTGCTCAAGTCCATCGCCGGGTTTATCAAGCCCTGCGAAGGCGAGATTCGCCTGTTGGGGCAAAAGATCGATGAGCCCGGCCCGGATCGCATCGTGGTGTTCCAGGAGTTCGACCAACTGCCGCCGTGGAAAACCGTCAAGCAGAACGTGATGTTCCCGCTCCTGGCGTCGAAAACCTTGAAGCGTCGCGAAGCCGAAGAGCGGGCCCTGCATTACCTCGAAAAAGTAGGCCTCAGTGCCTTCGCCGATGCTTACCCGCATACCCTTTCCGGCGGCATGAAAGCCCGCGTGGCCATCGCCCGTGCGCTGGCCATGCAACCGAAAATCCTGCTCATGGATGAACCCTTCGCCGCCCTCGATGCCCTGACACGACGCAAAATGCAGGAAGAGTTGCTGCTGCTGTGGGAAGAGGTGCGCTTCACCCTGTTGTTCGTCACCCACTCCATCGAAGAAGCGTTGGTGGTGGGCAATCGCATCTTGTTGCTGTCGCCGCATCCCGGGCGTGTGCGTGCGGAAATTCACAGCCATCAATATGACCTGCACAGCCTGGGTGGCGCGGCGTTCCAGGCGTCGGCGCGGCGGATTCATCGGCTGCTGTTTGACGAAGCGCCCGAGGCCGAACGTGAGTTGGGTTTCGCTGATATCCGCATCGCCTACTGAAGGGACACCCATGCGCCAGGAATTTGAAGTCACCCTCGAACCGCTGCTCAGCGTCCCCGTGGAGCGCGAGCTCCCCTTGCGTCAACGCCTGTGGCAGCAAGGTTGGCTGCGTAAGGGCCTGATCCTGATCGTGTTGGCGATCCTCTGGGAGGCAGTCGCCCGCTATCAGAACAATGACTTGCTGCTGCCAAGTTTCCTGCAGACCTCGCACGCACTGTTCGACGGCCTGCTCAGTGGTGAGTTGCTCAGCAAAGTGAGTATCTCGCTGGCGGTGCTGATCAAGGGCTACCTGATCGGCATTGTGCTGGCGTTCGCCTTGACCACGCTGGCGGTGTCGACCCAATTGGGACGCGACCTGCTCAGCACACTGACCTCGATGTTCAACCCGCTGCCGGCGATTGCGTTGCTGCCGCTGGCGCTGCTGTGGTTTGGCCTCGGGCAGAACAGCCTGATCTTCGTGCTGGTGCATTCGGTGCTGTGGGCCTTGGCGCTGAATACCTACTCCGGGTTCCTTGGCGTGTCCGAAACCCTGCGCATGGCCGGTCGCAACTATGGCCTCAAGGGCATACGTTTTGTGCTGTTCATCCTGATCCCGGCGGCGCTGCCGTCGATCCTGGCGGGCCTGAAAATCGGCTGGGCGTTTGCCTGGCGTACGCTGATCGCCGCCGAGCTGGTCTTCGGCGCCACCAGCGGCAAGGGCGGCTTGGGCTGGTACATCTTCCAGAACCGGAATGAGCTGTACACCGACAAGGTGTTTGCCGGCTTGGCCGTGGTGATTCTGATCGGCCTGCTCGTGGAAAACCTGGTGTTCGACACCTTCGAGCGGCTGACGGTGAAGCGTTGGGGCATGCAGCGCTGATCCGACTTATCCGTAAGACCGTTCCTGTTCAAATAGGAACGATTGCTCTTTGGCTGCGCTGGCTCCGATAATGCCGGCCACCTCTGACGCCGTCCTGGCGTCAGGCATGCCCGATAAAAGGATTTACGAAGATGCGGTTTATTGTCTTGGCAGCGGCCTTGTTATTGTCCACCCCGGTTCTTGCTGAGTTCGCGCCCGAAGCGATATCCATGGCCAAGCCGCACTACCCGGCAACGTTGACCGCCACCCAGGGGCATGCGCGCATCAGCCTGAATATTCACAGCGACGGTACGGTCAGCGATGTCAAAGCGCTCAGCGCCACCAAGCCGGCTTTCGGCGCCGCTGCAGTGGAAGCAGCCACACAATGGCGCTTCAAATCCTGGGCAGTGACAGCTGATCGGCCATCGGTGATCAAGGCGCAAAACGACATGGTCTTCACGCCTGAACTGCCAACAACCGAAACGGTTCAACTGACCTTTACACAAACCACCTATCAATCCTGCAGTGCGTTGAACGAGGAAGTCAGCCATTTCCGTCGCGACCATCCCACCCGCCCGTTGATCGCCATGAAGAGCTTTGCCATTACCCGAGTGGCGGTGATGTTCCCGGCATTAAGCGGCAAAGACGACTACAACGAAGGCCTGGCCCGCGCCGACGAGCTGGAAAGCGCGTTGCCGGAAATCGTGCGCAAGTGCCAGGCTTATCCCAAGAGAACCTACGCTGAATACCTGCCTCGTAAGTTGAAGCGTTACCTGTAAAGCCTGCTACGATTGCGCCCAACTCACTCCCCATTGGTCACGAGTGCTTGGCATGCAACTACCGGACATGAACCTGCTGGTCGCCCTCGACGCCTTGCTTGACGAAGGCAGTGTGGTGGGTGCCGCGCGGCGCATGAACCTGAGCCCGGCGGCCATGAGCCGCACGCTCACGCGGATTCGCGAGGCCGTGGGCGATCCGATCCTGGTGCGCGCCGGCCGCGGCCTGGTGCCGACGCCCAAGGCGCTGCAATTGCAAAGCCAGGTGCGCAACGTGGTAGAGCAGGCGGCGCTACTGTTTCGCTCGGCCGACCAGGTAGACCTGAGCACATTGCGCCGCCGCTTCAGCGTGAGGGCCAATGACTTTTTTGTCGGCGTGTATGGCGGTCGGCTGTTCGACACCATGGAGCGCATGGCGCCGCTGTGCGAGCTGTGTTTCGTGCCCGAAGGCGATACCGACGACGATGCGCTGCGTGAAGGCCGTCTGGACCTGCGCGTGAGCAACACGCTGCCGTCCAGCCCCGAAGTGAAAGTACAGAATTTGTTTTCCACCACCTTCGTCGGCCTGGCACGAGAAGATCACCCGCTGTTCGACGAAGAAATCACCGCCGCGCGTTTCGCCAGTTATTCCCACATCAGCATCTCGCGGCGTGGCATCGCCCGTGGGCCGATTGATACTGCGCTGAACGCCCAGGGCCTGGAGCGCCGCGTGGCGATGATCGCGCCCGGCTTTCACGGTGCGATGTTCATGCTGCCCGATTCCGACCTGCTGCTGCCGGTGCCCAAGGAAGCCCTCTTGAGTGCCACGCGCCTGAACCTGCCACTGCGCTCATTCCCGCTGCCGATCTCCCTACCGACGCTGGTGTTGGCCCAATCCTGGCACCCGCGTTTTGACAAAGACCCGGCCCATAAGTGGCTGCGTGAGACTATGCGCGAGAGCTGCCATGCCACGTGGCTGGAAGCCCAACCCACTTAAACTGTGGGAGCTGGCTTGCCTGCGATCGCCTCACCTCGGTCTGCCTGACAGACCGAGTTGTCTGCATCGCGGGCAAGCCCGGCTCCCACAGAATTTCGTAGTTCTTAACAGTTGCGTCTGGCGCACTTATAACCTGCCGACAAGTAACTTTTTTGTCATGTATAAGCCTGATTAAACTGCTCGGGTATTTATAATCCCGAGTTACCTGTTCATGACATCCCTCGCTGCCCCCGCCCTCCAGGCTGCAGCCAAACCTACAGCCCTGAACCCGCCCGTATTCGGCCCGCGCATCATCATTGGATTGGTCGGCGTGTTGTTGGCGGTGCTGGTCTCCGGTCTCAACGAGATGGTCACCAAGGTCGCCCTCGCTGATATTCGTGGTGCGCTGTACATCGGCTTTGACGAAGGCACCTGGCTGGTCGCGGCCTACACGGCCACCTCCGTCGCGGCCATGGCCTTTGCGCCCTGGTGTTCGGTGACGTTTTCCCTGCGCCGCTTCACGCTGTGCGCCATCGGTTTGTTCACCGTGCTGGGGATCCTGTGCCCGTTTGCGCCGAATTACGAAAGCCTGTTGGTGCTGCGTACCGTGCAAGGTCTGGCCGGCGGCGCGTTGCCGCCGATGCTGATGACCGTGGCGCTGCGTTTCCTGCCGGCCAACGTCAAGCTGTATGGCCTGGCCGGCTATGCGCTCACGGCTACTTTCGGGCCCAGTCTGGGCACGCCGTTGGCGGCGTTGTGGACCGAATATGTCGGCTGGCAGTGGGCGTTCTGGCAGATCGTGGGGCCGTGCCTGCTGGCGATGGCCGCGGTGGCCTACGGCTTGCCGCAAGACCCGTTGCGCCTGGAGCGTTTCAAGCAGTTCAACTGGCGCGGCCTGCTGCTGGGTTTCCCGGCCATCTGCATGTTGGTGATAGGGCTGTTGCAGGGCAATCGCCTGGACTGGTTCGAGTCCGGCCTGATCACGTTCCTGCTAAGCGGCGGCACGCTGTTGCTGGTGCTGTTTTTGATCAACGAGTGGTCGCAGCCGATTCCGTTCTTCAAGTTGCAGATGCTTGGCCTGCGCAACCTGGCGTTTGCCCTGATTGTACTGGCCGGCGTGCTGATGGTGCTCACCTCGGTGATCATCATCCCATCGAGTTTCCTCGCCCAGGTCCAGGGTTACCGGCCGCTGCAAACCGCGCCGGTAATGTTGCTGATGGCGTTGCCGCAGTTGATCGCGCTACCGCTGGTGGCGGCGCTGTGCAACCTGCGTTGGGTCGATTGCCGGTGGGTGCTGGGGATCGGTTTGAGCATGCTGGTGCTGTGCTGTGTGGGCAGCGCACACCTGACCTCGGAGTGGATTCGCGACGATTTCTACGGCCTGTACCTGCTGCAAATTTTCGGTCAGCCGATGGCGGTGTTGCCGCTGCTGATGCTTTCGACCGGCAGCATCCAACCCATGGACGGGCCGTTCGCCTCGGCGTGGTTCAACACCGTCAAAGGCCTCGCCGCCGTGGTCGCCACTGCCGTGATCGACGTGCTGACCACCCAGCGTTTGCACTTCCACTCGACGATGTTGGTGGACCGACTGGGCAACTCACCGCTGGCCGACGGCGATGCGGCGGGCCTGGCGCACCGCCTGCACCAACAGGCCGTGGTACTGACCTCCTCGGACCTCTATTACGTCATGGCCGGTGTCGCGGTGGCGTTGATCCTGCTGATTTTCTGGATGCCCACGCGGATCTTTCCGCCTCGCGCACCGACCTAGCCTCAAGGACTTCTCATGAAACGCAAAGACAAAATTGCCGTCGCCGTTATTGCCGTGTTTGCCGTCGGCGTGTTGGTTTATCTGGTCGCGCCGGGCCTGTTGGGCAGCAAGCGCCAGACCACCAACGACGCTTTCGTCGCCGCCGACTTTACCCTGGTCGCACCGCGTGTGGCCGGCTTCATCAAGGAAGTGCTGGTGGAAGACAACCAGCGCGTAAAAGCCGGCCAATTGTTGGCGCTGATCGATGACCGCGATTTTCGCGCTGCCGCCCAGGCGGCGGATGCCGATACGCTGGTCGCCCGGGCCCAGCTGAAAAACGCCACGGCGACCCTGGAGCGACAAAGTTCGGTGATTGCCCAGGCCCAGGCTACCGTGTCGGCTGACCGCGCAGAAGTGGCCTTCGCCGAGCATGAACTGAACCGCTACAACCACCTCGCCGGCGTGGGGGCGGGCACGGTGCAGAACGCGCAGCAAGCCAAGACCCGCATCGACCAGGCCACCGCGCGCCTGGCCAGTGCCACGGCGGTGTTGGCGGCCGAACGCAAGCAAGTGGAAATCCTCACCGCCCAGCGTGATGCGGCCGAAGGCGGACTCAAACGTGCCCAGGCCGCGCTGGAAATGGCCAGCTATCAGCTGTCCTACACGCGCATCGTTGCGCCGGTGGATGGCATGGTCGGTGAGCGTGCGGTGCGGGTCGGCGCCTATGTGACGCCAGGCAGCAAGATCCTCGCGGTAGTGCCATTGGCCGAGGCCTATGTGGTGGCTAATTTCCAGGAGACTCAACTGTCGCATATGCACGCTGGCCAAGCTGTGCAGGTGCGCGTCGACAGCCTCGACGGCGAGTTGCTCAACGGCCACCTGGAAAGCCTGGCACCCGCCACCGGCGTGACGTTTGCTTCGGTCAAGCCGGACAATGCCACCGGCAACTTCACCAAGGTGGTGCAGCGCATTCCGGTGAAGATCATCCTCGAGCCGAACCAACCGCTGACCGAGCGCCTGCGCGTCGGCATGTCGGTGGAGGCCAGTGTCGACACCCAGTCGGTCGCGCAACCGCGTGAGGTGGCCCAGCAATGAAGCCATTTGCCTGGCTCACCTTGAGCCTGATCAGCCTGAGCGCTTGCACCGTCGGCCCGGATTTCCAGCGGCCCCAAGGTCCGCAAGTCACGCAGTGGAGCGAGCCCCAGGGGCGTCAGGCTGCCAGTCGCGCCGTCACCGATCCCTTGCAGGAGCGCTGGTGGGACGTGTTTCACGATGAGCAACTCTCGGCCCTCACACGCAGGGCGCTCACCGATAACCTCGACCTCAAACTGGCCAGCAGCCGCCTGCAACAAAGCCGCGCCGTGCGCCAGGTGACCACCGCCGAGCGTTACCCCGAGGTCAGCGCCAAGGGTGATTACCTGCGCCAACGCAACAGTGGCAAAGGCTTGAACGACCCGTCTGGTGAGAGTGGCCGGTCGGCTTACAACCAGTGGGACATGGGCTTCTCTGCGGCCTGGGAGCTGGACTTCTGGGGCCGGGTCAAACGTGAAACCGAAGCCGCCGACGCCACCCTGCAAGTCGCGGAAAATGATCGCCGCGCCGTGCTTTTATCGGTACTCGCCGAGACCGCTCAGGACTACATCCAACTGCGCGGTGTGCAGAACACCCGTGCCGTCACCGAGCAAAACCTCGACGTGGCCCGGCACAGCCTCAAGCTCTCGCAACTGCGCTTGGCCGACGGTGTGGCGACAGACCTTGACGTGGCCGAAGCCGCCGCCCAGGTCGCTGCCATTGAAGCGCGCCTGCCGGATTTGCAGCAGCGCCAGGACCAGCTGATCAACGCGCTGAGCCTGTTGATGGGCGAGCCGCCGCAAGCGCTGCACGCACAATTGTCCAAAGACGCCGCCGTACCGCAAACCCAGCGCCAGATCGCGATCGGCCTGCCTTCGGAGTTGGCCGAACGCCGCCCCGATATCCGTCAGGCCGAGGCGCGCTTGCACGCCGCCACCGCCAACATTGGCGTGGCCAAAGGCGATTTCTACCCGCGTATCACCCTGTCCGGCAGCCTCGGTTCCCAAGCGCTGCAGTTATCGGATTTCGGTTCGTGGGGCTCCCGAGCGTTCGCCTTCGGTCCGCAGTTCAGCCTGCCGCTGTTCAACGGCGGGCGCCTGCAAGGCATGTTGAACCTGCGTGAAGCCCAGCAACAGGAAGCGGCCCTGGCGTATCAGCAAACCGTGTTGCGCGCCTGGCATGAAATTGACGACCAATTGACTCGCTACAACGCCACGCAACTGCGCCGCGACAGCCTCGCCGAAGCGGTGCGCCAGAACCAGATAGCACTGAGCACCGCGCAACAGCAGTACGTCGAAGGTGTAGTGGATTTCGTCAACGTGCTCACGGTGCAAAGCGCGCTGCTGGCGACGCAGGAACAGTGGGTTGAAAGCTCCACGGGCGTGTCGTTGGCGATGGTGGGGTTGTACAAGGCGTTGGGTGGCGGTTGGGAATCCGTCTACCCCGAAACAGCCTCCCTTCCTGCAGGTTGAATACCTCTCCATGTGGGAGCGGGCTTGCCCGCGATGAGGGCGAATCATTCAACACCACGTTGACTGGACTGACGCTATCGCGGGCAAGCCCACAGGGAGTACTGCGTGATCACGGGTTCTGCAAAAACACCACATACCCGCGAAACCACTCACTGCCCTTCAAATATCCCGGCTCTTCCCACGCCCCACCCTGAATCAACCCCACCTTGAATGGCAGCCCCAGCCGGTTCATTCGGGGCAAATACGCCGCGTAATCCGGGATGCTGTGGCGCCCTTGATAGGTCTGCACCACCACCTCATCCACCACGCCCTTGAGCTGGGCGATGGCGGTCGGGTCGGCGTTGCTGCCCCAGTCCATCAGGCCGGTGATGCTGAGAAGCAGGTCGGCGGGCAGGCGCTGGCGCAGGTCGCGCAGGAAGTGTGTGTATTCGTGCAGGTATTGGGTACGGGCGTCGAAATCAATCTGGATACCGACCACCGGGTTGCCCGCCTCGCGCCAGCGTTGCACCTGGCCGAGCAGCTGGGTGTAGACCTGTTCCGGCCAGTGCAGGGTGTGGGCGCGGTACACCACCCAGACGTCGCCTCGGGTGATGCGCGGGACGCTGATGCCTTGGGCGATAAACTGCACGCCAAGCTGGGGCGCGCGGCGGGTGGAGTTGATTTGGCCCTGGAGGATGTACAGGGTTTTTGCCTGTTTGAGTACCGGCTGCGGCGTGACGCCGCTCCACAGCCAGAAGGCGTCATAGTCGCGGGCGTCGACAGCGCCAAAGGCCGGGCTTGCCAGCAACAGCAAGCCTAGCCACAGGTGTTTCACCAGTAATACTTCAGGGACTCGGCCCACTCAGTGTCGGCAAACCCGGTCTTCAGCTGGCGGAACCAATCTTTGCGCACGGACTTGTCGACATCTACACCGCCGCAGTTGTTATAGCCAGCCCGCGCATAGCAGTTGATCGCACGGAACAGCGCGTAGGCCTTGTCGTTATGCGGCGCCTTGGGGTTGGCGATGACCTGCCGGTAGCCGTCGAGTCGCGAGAAGGTCTCGCCTTTGAACAGCGAGGCCGTGCTGCCCAGGCTGCCGGCGGCGCGCGCCTGGTCCAGCGGCATGCCGTCCAGATTGTTGCGCAGGATGAACTCACCCAGGCAATTCAGGCCCTTGGGGTTTTTCGGATCGGCCTGCAGGGCGCTCGCGATTTGCGCAATGCTCGGGCAGGTGTAGCCGGACTCCGCTTTATCGCCGCTCCACTGGAACAACCGCAGCGATCGACCGTCGGTGTAGACATAACCCAGGCTGGTGCCGAGCTTGTTCTCTGGCACCGGGGTCGCCAATTGTTTGAGGTCTTCGGCGAACGTGGCGTACTGGCCGCGCATCAGGTCTTTGTACAGCAACACAAACTGCGCGGTTTCACGCTCGGCCGGGTCACTGGCCTGGGTGATCTGCTGGCGCAGCAAATCCTGGCCTGCGATGTTGCGCAGCAAGATGTAGCGCACCTGTTTGAAGCTGATTGGCGAGTCGGTCGCGAACACGTTGGCCAGTTGCCCGCTGCGCTCGTAATTCATCGCCAGGGCCAGTTCCAACTGGTCGCGCTGCAAGGGCTGCTTGGCCAGAGGCAACAGTTTCAGCCACAGGGCTTCGGCGCTTTTCCAGTCATTCTTGGCTTCCAGGGCCAGGCCGCGCAGGGTCTGCTGGCTGAAAGCCAGGTAGCCGAGGTTGGCGGGTACGTCCTGAGGCAGCAGTTTCAAGGTGTTGTCGGGTTGATGCTCGACGTACAGCGCAAACGCCGCTTGCACGTAGTCGTACAGCGCTGGCTCCTCGGCGAAGATCGGCTTCTGTGCGGCCAATGCTTCGCGGGTCAGTTTGGGCGGGTTACCGGCACGCATCCACATCAAGTCGTTGAGGGCCAGCATCAGCGGGTTCGCCGCAGGTTTGTTGATGGCGCTCAGCAGCTTGTTGTCGGTTTCCTGCACCAGGTCGTCCAACGACACGTTGCGCTGCTCGGTGCTCAATTGCGCGGCCAGGTCATTCGCCAGCTTGTCGGTATCGCCCGCCAGCCAATGCACTCGGCGCAACAGGCCTTGGGCGGAAGCAGCGTATTCGCCCTGTGGATAAGTTTTCAGGTACAGGTTGAAGCGGGTATCCGCATCGGCCAACACGGACTTATCCACATGCTCCAATTGCGGCATGCCGTATTCGTCGAAGGCGTTTTCCTGGGCCTGGTTCAACTCGGTACGGGCGATCATGTAGAGCGCCGTTTCCTTGACCCAGGGCAGGTTGCCGGTGGCGGCGGCGACAAAGCCGCGTTGCGCGTCGCCAAAACGGCCGCTGTAAAAATCGCCAGCGGCTTGAAGGTATGTGCGCAGCTCGCGGCCTGCGGCTGACTGGATTTGCTCCGGGTCACCCAGGCTTGCACCCTCCCAGGTACAGGCGCCCAGCAGACTCAGACGGCCTGTGATCAAAAGCCGGCGTTCCGCTTCAGGCAGATCGGCGTTGACCACTTGGCTGATAAACGCCGTGGCGCTGCTTTCGTCGTTGCTGCGGCAGCGACTGCCTTCGCCGGTCAGGAACGCGTCACCCGCCGCTTGGTCGTGTTCACGCTGAATACCCAGAGGTGCGAGCAGCTCATCGAGTTTGCTGGGCGTGGGCACCGCCTTGGGTTTTTCGACGGCTGCGTCGGTCATTGGGGTGAGGCGATACACCGGGAACGGCACCGGGCCGAAGCCTTCCTCAAGGTCGGTTTCGCTCAGTGCATTCGGCGTCAGGGGCGCGACTTGCTTGTCTGCCAGCAACAGGCGCAGGTTGACCCGGCTGTCATTGCCCGGGCTCAGGAATGGCAGGTTGCTGCACCCTTCAAGGCTGTCGCGCGAGACCCGCCAATCGGGGTAACACGAGTCATCGCCGCTGGCCTGGGCTTGGGATGAAAGGCCGGTGAGCAATGCCAGGGCCAGAGGTGACAGAAAACCGATGCGCATGAGCGAGTCCTTGATCCTGAGTCCTTTGAGGGGCTAATCATAGCGTGATCCGACAAATGCTTCGGTGAAGGCCTACACAAATCAAAGATTTGTCCGATTCCAGCAGCGAATCGGAGGCTTTTGTCCTAGAGTGGCGGGTGTTTGCATACGTGCAGTTTTTGCCTTGTTAACGGGCAGTGGCAGGGGAATCGAGGTGCGACGGTCTGTGGTAGAGCAAGACGACAAGGTTGGGTCATTACCCGTGTTTAATCGCCTCTTGCAGGTTGGGCAAGGCGCTACCTGGATTAGCCGGCTGTGGTGGGTGCCTATCCTCGCGCTGGCGGTGGGTCTGCGTTTTTACAACCTGACGGCGTCAGCCATCTGGGGTGACGAGGCTTCGAGCCTGTTGCTCAGCGAATACGCTGCGGGCGATCTTTGGTTTCACGCCGCCCATGATGTGCACCCGCCGCTGTATTTTTTCCTGCTGCGCGGCTGGATCGAGCTGTTTGGTGACGGGATCTTGTCCTTGCGCGGTATGAGTGCGATCCCCGGCGTGGTTGCGGTGGGCCTGGGGCTCTGGCTGACACGGCAACTGTCCACCCGGCGCGCGGCTGTGCTGGCGGGAATCCTGCTGGCGCTGCTGCCGACGGCGGTGCGCTACAGCCAGGAAGTGCGCATGTATTCGCTGCTGGGCGTGTGGCTGTTGGGCGCTACGCTGGCGTTGGTGTATTGGGTGCGGCAACCCGAGCGCACGCGATACTTGGTGGCTTATGCGCTGCTGATGACGGCCGGTTTCTACACCCATTATTTCACCGCGCTATGCGTGGTGGTGCACTGGGTCTACCTGGGGCTGTTGGGTGCCCCTCAGCTCTCGGGCCGGCGCTTAATCACACGCCCCGCGTGGTGGGCGGTTAATAGTGTGATCGTGTTGTTGTACCTGCCCTGGCTGCCAAATCTGCTGGATCTGGTGCAGCACGTTGATCAACTCAAGGTAGGCGGGGACATTGGCTGGGAAGACCCGGTCAACCTGTCGTCGTTGCCGTCCATGATCTGGCAGCTTTTGCTCCAGGACGAAGGCGTTGGTTTCTGGCCACCGCTGTTCTGGCTGTTCCCGTCAATGCTGGTCGCAGTGATTGTGGTGACTGTCTGGCGAGACCGCGAACGCTACCGACCGGCCAGCCTTTTGGCACTGTTTTTCCTGCTGCCGCTGCTGTTGGTATACGGGGTGTCGTTTATTTCCCCCGTGTTTATCGAGCGCTACCTCACGGTGTATGCCTTGGGCTTGCCGATCCTCGTGGCCTTGGCCATTGACCGTCTGCCCTCGCGCCTGTCACTGCTGGGTGGGGTGTTGTTAGTGCTGTTTGTCGGTGTGGAACTGCTGGGGTTGAAAAACAACTTTACCGTCGATGAACATGACCAATTCAACGTGCCGGTGGAGTTCGTCAACCGCAATTACCAGGAAGACGACCGCATCGTCCTCAGCGACATGTTGTGGTACCTCCCCTACGTGTATTACGACCAGACCGATGCCCAGTTGCAGCTCTACACCCCACCCAAGCCCGACGGTACGTCGACCCGGCCGAATGCCTATGGCTTCGGCACTCTGGTGGACCAGGACGGTGGGCGCATTTACCTCGACCGGCTGACGGCACTGCCCGCCGATACGCGTCGCGTATGGTTGATCAGCAGCAACGAAGCGCCGGATGATTTTGCGCCACTGCCTGAAGGCTGGCGCGAGCTGACCCGCCACGATGGTGGCGGCGCCAGGGCTCGGTTGTTCGTGCTGTGCAACGTAGCGCCGCCGCAACCCGAGGGTTGCCACTAGACTCAGTTGACACGTCTTTATCTGGAGTTCGCCATGGAATTGCCGGTGCACAGCTTGCCGACACTGTTCAAACAGCTTGGGCTGCCGGATGACCCGGTCAGTATTGAGAAGTTTGTGGCCGTGCATTCGCCGCTCAAGCCTGAACTGCATCTGGCGGATGCGTTTTTCTGGACGCCCAGCCAGAGCGCGTTTTTACGCGAGGAAATTCTGGACGATGCGGATTGGGCAGAGGTGGTGGATGAGTTGAATGTGTTGTTGCGTAAAGGGCGCGGGCTATAAAAAACCTTTCCCTCCCGGTGGAGGAAATCCAGCGCCGCCTCAATGCTCAGGCCGAACGGCAGGCCGGATGCCAACGCTGATCCAACTGTGGGAGCGAGCTTGCCCGCGATAGCGCTGTGACAGTCGCCATCTGCATTGACTGAACCACTGTCATCGCGGGCAAGCCCGCTCCCACTGGTAGTCGTCGGTGCTGAAGACATCGCAATCGTGTCGCTGAAAACCCGACGCTCGCGCTCAAACCCGCTTTACTTACCTTCACCTTCTCGCCACCCATCCATAAATTTGTTTCAAAACTTGACGGTTTTGAATGCATCCACCATATTGATAGTTAGCAAACTAACTGTATGCGAACAATCCAGTGCCTCAAACCCTCGAACAACTCCAGATGAACCTCAGCAGCAGCATGGTGGTGGGCGCCCGTAACTGGCGCAAAATCTGCCAGACCACGCTGGTGAGCTACGGTATTTCCGAAGCCTGCGCCGTGCCGCTCTTGATGATCGGCCGCTTGGGCGACGGTGTGCACCAGGTAAAAGTCGCCCAGGCGTCCGGGATGGAAAGCCCGTCGCTGGTGCGCCTGCTCGACCAACTGTGCAGTGGCGGTTACGTGTGCCGTACCGAAGACGTGCACGACCGCCGCGCCAAGGCCTTGAGCCTTACCGAGCGTGGCCGTGAGCTGGTGCAGGCGGTGGAAGTGCAACTGGTTCGGTTGCGTAAGGACGTGTTGGCAGATATCGCCCACGGCGATCTTGAGGCCGCGCTGCGCGTACTGCGCGCGTTTGAAGCGGCTGAGGTTGCAACGCCTTGAACGGATTTTTTGCCGGTTTCCCGCCGGCCCGCGACTGGTTCTATGGTGTGCGTACGTTTGCGGCGTCGATGATCGCCCTGTACATCGCCATGCTCATGCAAATGCCGCGTCCGTATTGGGCGATGGCCACCGTGTATATCGTCTCCAGCCCGTTTGTCGGCCCTACCAGCTCCAAGGCGTTGTATCGCGCTATCGGCACCTTTATGGGCGCCGCAGCGGCGGTGATTTTTGTGCCGATGTTTGTGCAGTCGCCGTATGTGCTGGTGGTGGTGATTGCGTTGTGGACGGGCATTTTGCTGTTCCTGTCCATGCACCTGCGTACCGCGAACAACTACGCGTTGATGTTGGCCGGCTACACCTTGCCGCTGATTGCCTTGCCGGTGGTGGATAACCCGCTGGCGGTGTGGGATGTGGCCGAGGCGCGTACCGAAGAGATTTTCCTCGGCATCGCTGTAGCCGCCGTAGTCGGCGCAATGTTCTGGCCGCGGCGCCTGATGCCGGTGTTTGATGGCTCGGTGGCCAAGTGGTTTGCCGACGCTCAGGTCTATAGCCAGCGCTTTCTGACGCGCAACGTGGCGCCTGAAGAAATCAGCACCTTGCGCGGCGGCATGGTCGCCACCTTCAACACCCTGGAATTGATGATCGGCCAGTTGCCCCACGAGGGCGCGCGGCCGCAGACGGTGCGTAATACCAAGGAACTGCGCGGGCGCATGATTCACCTGCTGCCGGTGATCGATGCTCTGGACGATGCGATCTACGCCATCGAACACCGCGCCCCGGAGTTTCTTGATCAGTTCACACCCTTGCTGCAAGCGGCCAGCGCCTGTCTGGACAGCACCACCGACGAGGCGCCCCTGGAGCGTTGGCGCGTACTGCGCGACAAGATCGACGCCGCCCAACCCCAGGGCGAAGCACTGGACGACCGCCACACGCTGCTGTTTTCCAACGCGCTGTATCGCCTCGGCGAATGGGTCGATCTGTGGCAAGACTGCCGCAGCCTGCAAGCCGCCATCCAGTGCGAAAGCCAGGACACCTGGCGCGCCGTCTACCGCCATTGGCGCCTGGGTCGGCTCAAGCCATTTCTCGATCATGGCCTGATGTTCTATTCAGCGTTTTCCACCGTCACTGCGATCATCGTCGCCTCGGTGCTGTGGATTCTGCTGGGCTGGCCCGACGGCGGCAGCGCAGTGATTCTGGCCGCCGTGGCGTGCAGCTTTTTCGCCTCGATGGACGACCCGGCGCCGCAGATATATCGGTTCTTTTTCTGGACCGCGATGTCGGTGCTGTTCGCCAGCCTGTATCTGTTTCTGGTGCTGCCCAACCTGCACGATTTCCCGATGCTGGTGCTGGCGTTTGCGGTGCCGTTTATCTGCATCGGCACGCTCACGGTGCAGCCACGGTTTTACTTGGGCATGCTGCTGACGCTGGTCAACACCTCATCGTTCATCAGCATTCAGGGCGCCTACGACGCGGACTTCCTGAACTTCGCCAACGTCAACCTGGCCGGGCCGGTGGGCCTGTTGTTTGCCTTTGTGTGGACGCTGATCGCACGGCCGTTCGGCGCCGAACTGGCGGCCAAGCGCCTGACCCGTTTCAGCTGGCGCGACATTGTCAGCCTGACCGAGCCCGCAACCCTGGCCGAGCACCGGCACATGGCCGTGCAAATGCTTGACCGCCTGATGCAGCACCTGCCGCGCCTGGCCCTCATCGGCCAGGACACCGGCAGTGCCCTGCGCGATTTGCGTGTGGCGCTGAACCTGCTCGACCTGTTGGCCTATTCGCCACGCATCTACGGCGTGCCACGGGTGTTGCTCAACCAGGTGGTCGAAGGCGTCGGCGGTTACTTCAAGGCCTGCCTCAAGGCCGGTGAACGCTTGCCCGCGCCCGGTGGTCTGCTGATGACCCTCGACCGCACACGCCGCGCCCTCAATGGCCAGGGCCTGCAAAATGAAGAAGACACCCGCCTGCATCTGTTGCACGCGTTGGCTGGCCTGCGCTTGTCGTTGCTGCCTGGCGTGGAATTTATTGACGGCACCGAGCGGGAAGCGCCGTTACCTGATGGAGCGCCTTTATGATCGGTGATCTGGATATCAGCGGGGTGTTCCTGCCCACGCTGTTGGTGCTGATGGGCATTACGTATGTGTTGTTTCTGGTGGTGCACGGGCTGTTGACGCGCATTCACTTCTATCGCCTGGTCTGGCACCGGGCATTGTTCAATGTGGGGCTCTACGCGCTGTTGCTGGGCGCGGTGGACTCACTCAGTCGATACCTGATGACATGAAAAAACCTTTTTTGACCATCGGCCGTGTCGTCCTCACGCTGTTGATCGTGACGTTCGCGGTCGTCGTTGTGTGGCGCATGGTCATGTACTACATGTTTGCGCCCTGGACCCGTGACGGGCATATCCGTGCCGACATTGTGCAGATCGCCCCGGACGTCTCCGGGTTGATCCAGCAGGTGGACGTGCGCGATAACCAGTTGGTAGCCAAGGGCCAAGTGCTGTTCGCCGTTGACCAGGACCGCTTCAAGCTGGCCCTGCGCCAAGCCCAGGCCGCCGTGGCTGACCGCCAGGAAACACTGGCCCAGGCCCAGCGCGAAAACAAACGTAACCGTGGCCTCGGCAATTTGGTGCCGAGTGAGCAATTGGAGGAAAGCCAGTCCCGCGTGGCCCGCGCCCAATCGGCCCTGGCCGAGGCGCAAGTGACCGTGGACGCCGCCCAGCTCAACCTCGACCGCTCGGTGATCCGCAGCCCCGTCGACGGCTACGTCAACGACCGTGCGCCGCGTGCGCAGGAGTTCGTCACGGCCGGGCGCCCGGTGCTCTCGGTGGTGGACAGCAATTCCTTCCACATCGACGGCTAT
This sequence comes from Pseudomonas sp. O39, assembly GCF_045447295.1. Lineage (NCBI taxonomy): Bacteria > Pseudomonadati > Pseudomonadota > Gammaproteobacteria > Pseudomonadales > Pseudomonadaceae > Pseudomonas > Pseudomonas sp. O39. The sequence continues at coordinate 22,990 of NZ_JBJGXV010000035.1, read as the reverse complement.
TTCGAAGAGACCAAGCTCGACGGCATTCACGTCGGTATGCCGGTGGATATCCGCGTGATCGGCGACAATGCCCGCCTGCAGGGCCATGTGCAGAGCATCGTCGCCGGTATTGAAGACCGTGACCGCACCAGCGGCTCCAACCTGCTGCCCAACGTCAACCCGGCGTTCAGTTGGGTGCGCCTGGCCCAGCGGATTCCGGTGCGGATCGCCTTTGATGATGTGCCGGCGGACTTTCGCATGATCGCCGGGCGCACGGCCACGGTGTCGATCATCGATGACCGGAGCGCTGCCAAAGACCGCGCGCAGCAGGGAGAACAACCATGAAACCGGCGGCGTTGCTGGCCACGGCCAGCTTGGGTTTGCTGCTGTCGGCGTGCCAGGTGGTAGGCCCGGACTACAAATTGCCGCAAACCTCGGCGATCAACCGGGGCGACCTGCAAGGGCAGATTGCGGGCGAAGGCAGCAACGTCGTGTCGGCCCCGGTGCCGGCTGACTGGTGGAAACTGTACAAAGACCCGCGCCTGGATGAGCTGGTGCGCCAGGCCATGGCCTCCAACACCGACCTGCGCGTGGCCGCTGCCAACCTGCAACGCGCACGCTACCAGACGCAACAGGCTGAATCCGCCGGTGGTTGGAGCGCCGGGGTCAAGGCCGAAGCCCAGCGCCTGCAGGAATCCGGTGAAGCCTTTTTGCTGACGGAAAAAGTCCCGGTAGGGAATATCGGCAGCGTTGGTATCAGCACCTCGTATCAGTTCGATCTGTTCGGCACCTTGCAACGTGGCATTGAAAGCGCCCAGGCCAGCGCCGACGCGGCGCAGGCGGCTGCCGATGTCGCGCGAATTACCCTGGTGGCAGACGTGGTGCGGTCCTACACCCAAGTGTGCGCAGCCAACGAAGAGCTGGCGATTGCCAACCAATCCCTCGACCTGCAAGGTCAGAGCACCAAGCTGACCCAACGCTTGCGCGACGCCGGGCGCGGCGATGAAACCCAGGTGACCCGCTCGCAGACCCAATACAAATCCTTGCGCGCCGACATGCCGCGCTATGAAGCGTCGCGCCAGGCGGGCTTGTTCCGCTTGTCGATGCTGCTCGCCAAGCCGGTGAACCAACTGCCGGCAGGCACCAACACCTGCGCCGAGCTGCCGCACATCGCCCAACTGCTGCCGGTGGGCGACGGTGCCGCGTTGCTAAAACGCCGCCCGGACGTGCGCCAGGCCGAACGCCAACTGGCCGCCGCCACTGCGCGTATCGGCGTGGCCACCGGCGCGTTGTACCCGGACATCAGCATTGGGGCCACGGTAGGCACCGTCGGTCTTCTCGATGACCTGGGCACGCCGGCCACTAACCGTTGGGGCTTTGGCCCGCTGATCAGTTGGTCAGTGCCGACCAACGGTGCCCGTGCACGTATTCACGAAGCAGAAGCCGCGACCCAGGGCGCCCTGGCGCACTTCGACGGGGTGGTGCTCAACGCCATCCGCGAAACCCAGACCGGCCTTGCGCAATACACCGCGCAGTTGCAACGCCGCGATGCGCTGGCCGATGCCGGTGAGTCCGCCAAAGAGGCATCGGAGCAGACGCACCGCTTCTTCCAGGCCGGCCGCGCGTCGTTCCTGGCCGACCTGCAAGCCACCCGCACCTACACGGATGTACGCGCGCAGCTGGCGGCGGCGAACACCCAGGTTGCCATGAGCCAGATCGATCTATTCCTGGCGTTGGGCGGTGGTTGGGAAAGCGGACGAACGCAAGCGTCACAATCCGGCAAACCCTGAGCTAAAAGCTATGCTTTGACAGGTGAGTCGCCATGCGCTTCGCATGAGGGCCGACTTACCTGTCACTGCTCGCGTTTGCTCATGGGGATTCCAATAATGAAAAACCCTTATGCTCCCGCTTTTTGGTGCGTGTTCTTCGCACTGGTGCTGTTATCGGCCGCCTATTTCTACGGCGTCATGCTCGCCCACCAAATCGACAAGGCCATGGTCTTTCTCGACAGTGCCTGCCTGGTGATCGGCACGTTGTCCATTGGTGTGGTGGCGTGGGCGTCTTATCAAAATCAACGGGTGAAGAAGAAGCTGCTTGAGCAAGGCAAGACCCGTGTGGCGATCTGGGACACCAAGGTTGCGCTACGCCGCGTTGAAACCGTGTTCGACCGTTATTTCTGGGGCAGCTATTGGCAGCCCGGCCGTACTTTCCAGGAGGTCATGGGCGAACTGACCGGCACCCCCCTGGAAAAAAGCCTCGAAGCCCTGAAAAAACAATGCGTGCTGCTCGATCAGCAGGTCGCTGATGGTAGGCATTGGCTGAATAACGCACGGGAATTGTCCGATGTGGCCAACGCCATGGCCCGCGAACGTTACCAGTTGGACTTCTGCGACCCCAAGGCCGACACCCCCGGCAATGCCGTCATACACCGCGAGTTTGAGGTGTTGGTGTACACCTGGACCGCCCGTTTGAAGAGTTTCGATCACCAACTCGATGAAGTCGAATTGGAGTACTCGTGAACCAACTACTGACCTGACCCCTCTGAAAAGCTGGGCCGTTCGCGGCCGCCAGTGCTAATCTTCCCCCCGTTTCGGCGGGCTTGAGCCAACCCCCTCGGGGTTCAAGGAAGACAGCCCACTTCTCACAGGATTTGATCAGGTCACTTCATGAATAAGCCAGCAGTTGTTCTTTTGGGTTTTGTTGTCGCCGTCGGCGTCGTCAGTGCAGGCGGCGCCTGGTACACCGGTAAGCAGCTGGAGCCGGTGCTGCAAACCGCGATCCAGAACGCCAACAAGGAACTGCAAACCTCCATGGCCGGCGTCGATGGCACCGTGAACCTGGAGCTGGTCTCCCTGGATCGTGGCCTGTTCAGCAGCACCGCCCATTACCGTCTCAAGGGCCAAGGCAGCGTCTTCGGCGAAGAAAATCCGAACCCTGAGCTGCTGTTTGTCGACCATATCGAACACGGCCCGCTGCCGTTTTCCCGCCTGGTGTCGCTGAAATGGTTGCCGGTCATGGCCACCAGTCACTACGCGCTGGAAAAAAACGCCACCACCGAAAAGTGGTTCGCCGCCAGCAAAGACGTGTCGCCGCTCAAAGGCGTGGCCAATATCGGCTACAACCGTTCGGTCAACGGCAACGTCGAGTTGCTGCCTCTGGAGTTCAAGGACGACAAGTCCTCGGTGAGTTTCTCCGGCGCCAACCTGGACTTCGATAGCACTGCCGAGGGCCAGAAGGTCAAGGCCGACGGCTACATGAACAGCCTTAAGGTCACCGCAATCGATGCCAACGGTGCGCCGTTTGAAGCCGAACTGGCTGGCCTGACCGTGGCCAGTAAGCTGGAAAAATCCACTTTCGGTTTTTACACCGGGCAAAACACCGTTGAGCTGACCGACACTAAGGTCACCTTCGGCCCGCAGAAAGCGGTGCTGACCCTCAAGGGCTTCGAGCAAAAAGACACCAGCCAGACCAAGGACAACAACCTGGCCGGCCGCGTCGACTACAAAATCGACGAAATCGGTTACCAGGGCAAACCTGTCGGCTCGGCGGCCATGGCCTTGAGCATGAAGAACGTCGACATCCCGGCGATGCTGGTGCTGACCAAGCTTTACCAGGACAAGATGCAACCGGTGCAAGCCGCTGCCGCTGCCGGCCAGCCCGTGCCTGAGCTGCAACTGACCGAAGCCGAGCAGACCCTGGCAGAGGCGAACGTCAACCAGGTGCTGGCCGCCAAGCCGCAACTGGCGGTGGAAAACCTGTCGCTGAAAACCACCCATGGCGAAAGCAAATTCAGCCTGGTGCTGGACCTGACCAAGCCTGCGTCCATGGAACTGCCGCCGGTTGAGCTGGGCAAACAAGTCATCGCCATGCTGGACGCCAACCTGACCCTGTCCAAGCCAATGGTTGGCGATGTTGCCGCCCTACAAGCCGAAGTGGGCGGTGTGACCGACCCTAAAGCCATCGAGCAGCAATCGCAGATGGCTGCCGACATGGTCAGCGGCATGGCGGTCGGCACGCAACTGGCGACCCTGGTGGGCACCGACGTGGTCTCCAAACTGCACTACGCCAACAATGAAGTGATGTTCAACGGCCAGAAGATGACCGTTGAGCAATTCATTGGTTTTGTCATGGCCAAAATGGGTGCGGTCAGCGGCGCGCAGTAAGATTTCTTACATCAGTAAGAAATAAATAATGTGGGGGCGGAAGGGCTCGCGACAGGGGTCAAACGACCGGCGTTGATGCCGGTTGACACCTTATCGTCGCGGGCAAGTCCGCCCCCACATTCATATTTCCGGCAGGCCCTGCAATTCTGAACAATTGTTCTGAATTGGCCTTCTGCCTACGTTCCTAAGGGATAGTTCCTACAGGAAAGCTAGGCCGGGTCACTAGACGTCGGCACCCTGATGCGTTTTGCTCAGGACCACCTATCGTTACAGCTTTCCTTGTGTAAGGAAGCTCACGATATGCTGCGAAACCTACCCATCAGTGCTTCAGGCCGGTTGCGACTGCTCATCGGGGCCGCCTTGTGCAGCCAACTGCTGATGCCCAGCCTCGCGTTGGCCGATCCGGCCTACGATGCCCTGATCATCCAGGCGCGTAACGGCAACTTCACGCCCGCCCTTACCCAATTGCGCCAACTGCCTGCCGAACGCCAGACACCCGGCCAGATCAGTGATCACCTGGTGATTGCCGGTTGGGCAGGTCAAGACACCGAAGTGCTCAAGGTGTACGAGGCTCAGGGCAAAAATCGTAACCTCACCACCCAAGCCCTTGCCACGGTCGCGCGCACGTATCGCAATCAAAAGCAGTGGCCGCAGGCCTTGGCGGTTTATCAGCAGGCATTGCTGCGTGAACCGAAAAATATCGACCTGCAACTGGGCCAGGCCCTGACCCAGGCCGACGGTGGCCAAGCTACCGAGGCGGTGCAACGCTTGCGCGCGCTGGTGGCGGCGCAACCCGATGATCCGAACCGCCGCATGGCTCTGGGCTATGCACTGACGCGCGCGGGCTTGAACTACGACGCGCTGTTCGAATTCGACCAAGCCTTCATCCGCGCCGGTGATAAGCCCGAAGTGGTCCGCGAATACATCGTCGCCCTGCAAAAGGCTCGCTTGCCGGAGCCCGCTCTGCGCCTGTCGGCCAAACATCCGGGCGTGCTGGACGCGGTCACCCAGCGCCGCCTGGAAGGCGACCTCGCCGCCGAGCGTGTGCGCATGGCCGAGTTCGCCACGCGTACCGAAAAAGAACGCTACGTGGTCGCCGACCGCGCCCTCAATGATTACGACACACTGCTCGCGCGCTGGACCCCGGACGCCAGCGCCCATGACGACGTGGTGCGCTGGCGCATCGACCGCCTGGGCGCCCTCAAGGCGCGGGCACGCACCGCCGATGTGATACGCGAGTACGAAACCCTCACTGGTGAAGGCGTGCAATTGCCGACCTACGCCGTGCGTTGGGTCGCCGCGTCTTACCTCGACCAGCGCCAGCCGGAAAAAGCCGAGCCGTTGTATCGCAGTGTGCTGACTGCGCCGGATGCCGACCCTGGCGATCACGTTGAAGACAGCACTGCGTTGTTCTACGCCCTGCTCGAAAGCGACAAAGTGATGGAAGCGCGCGACGTCGCCAACAGCCTGGCCACCACTCAGAAACCTCGCGTCGAACTCAAGGGCTTGCCCATCGGCAACCCCAACGACAGTTGGATGGACGCGCAACAGCTGGCGGCCCAGGCCGGCACCTACGGAGGTGACCTGCCGGGCAGTGAAACCGGCCTTGAGGCACTGGTGCAAAAAGCCCCGGGTAACGTCGGCCTGCGCCTGGCCCAGGCTGACATGTACCGCGCCCGTGATTGGCCACGCCGGGCCGAAGGCGCCCTCAAGGAAACCGAAACCCAGGTCCCGCGTGATATCGGCCTGGAAGTGTCCCAGGCCTACACCGCCATGGACCTTCAGGAATGGCGCCAAATGGACGCGCTGACCGATGACGTGCTGGCCCGTAACCCGGACAGCCGCCAGGTGCAGCGCCTCAGCCGTCTGCGCGATGTGCACGACATGGCTGAACTGCGCGTTGAGGCCTACACCGGTAAAAGCTATGGCGGGGGCAATAACGGCGACGTCGGCGCGGTCGCCGGTAGCCGTGATTGGGGCATCGAAAGCGTGCTCTACAGCCCGCCCATCGACGAAGACTGGCGCGTCTTCGCCGGAGCCGGTTATGCCACCGCCGACTTTACCGAAGGTACCGGCCAGCACCGCTGGCAGCGCGTCGGCGTGGAGCAGCGTACCCGCGACATGACCCTGCAAGCCGAAGTCTCCAACCACTCCTACGGCTATGGCTCCAAACAAGGCGCAAGCGTGTCGATTGCCCGCGATATCAACGACAACTGGCAGTACGGCGGCAGCCTCGGCTACCTCCTGGCCAGCACGCCGCTGCGGGCCTTGAATGCCGATGTCACGGCCAACGGCGGCAGCGGGTTTATCCGCTGGCGTGCGAATGAAAGCCGCGAATGGAAACTGTCCCTCAGCCCGTCCCGTTTCAGCGACGGCAACAACCGGCTCGAAGCGTTGCTGACCGGGCGCGAGGGCATCTACAGCTCGCCGCACGTGCAAGTGGACTTGGGCCTGGAGGTCGGCGCCAGCCGCAACTCGAAGGAAGACGTGGTGTATTTCAACCCGAAATCGGACTTCAGCGTGTTGCCCACCGTCACGGTCAACCATGTGCTCTATCACCGCTACGAGACCCAGTGGAGTCAGCAGTTCCAGGTCGGTGCAGGTACGTACAGCCAGCGGGATTATTCCACCGGTGGCGTTGGTTTGATCGGCTACGGCCAACGCGTTCGCTGGAACGACGTACTCGAAGCCGGCGCCAACCTGAGCCTGATCAGCCGACCTTACGACGGCGTTCGCGAACGCGATCTGCGCCTGCTCGTCGACCTCATTTACCGTTTCTAAAAGAGCCTGACCATGACTGTCCTCAGCCGTTGCTTGTTGGTCCTGGGTGTATTGCTGGCCGGTGCCTGCGCCCAGCAACCCGCGCCCTATACTCCCCCCGCCGAGCGGCCGATACCGGCACGCGAAGCGCCGTGGCCGAAAAACCACTTCCTGGGCATCGCCTACCACGACGTCGAAGATCGCGACCCTGATCAGGCCGTGGTGGCGGTGCGCACCGAGCGTTTGATCGACCAGTTGGCCTGGCTGCGCGAAAACGGTTACCAGGCGGTCAGTGTCGACCAGATCCTGGCGGCACGCAGTGGTGGGCGTGAGCTGCCGCCCAAAGCCATCATGCTCAGCTTCGACGATGGTTACTCAAGCTTCTATACCCGTGTGATGCCGATTTTGCGCGCCTATAACTGGCCAGTAATCCTGGCGCCGGTCGGGTATTGGATCGACACGCCCTTGAACAAACCGGTGGATTTTGCCGGCACGCCGCGCGCCCGTTCCGACTTCCTGACCTGGGAGCAAGTGCGCGAAGTTTCCAAATCGAACCTGGTGGAAATCGCCGCCCATACCGACGCCAGCCACATGGGCATTCTGGCCAACCCGCAGGGCAACCTGGAGCCGGCCGCCGCGACACGTCGATACGATGCCGCCACCGGCAAATACGAAACCGAAGCGCAGTTCCAGGCGCGGATGCGCGCCGACGTAACCGCCATTTCCAACAAACTGCGGGCCGTTACCGGCAAGGCTCCGCGCGTGTGGGTGTGGCCTTACGGCGCGGCCGATGGCACTTCGTTGGCCGTGGTGGGTGAACAGGGCTACCAGATGGCCCTGACTCTGGACGATGGCCTCGACGACCTCGCCAACCTCAAGAGCAGCCCGCGTTTCCTGGTGGCATCCGACCCGGATGGCGAGCACTACGCCAATGCGATTGTCGGCACCCAGGCCAAGACCTCGATGCGCGTGCTGCACGTCGACCTGGATAATGTCTATGACCCCGACCCGGCCCAAGAGGCGCGCAACCTCGACCAGTTGATCCAGCGCGTAGTCGACATGGGCGCCAGCACCGTGTTCCTGCAAGCCTTCGCCGACCCCAAGGGCGATGGCCTGGTGCACTCGCTGTACTTCCCCAACCGCCACCTGCCGGTGCGCCGCGACCTGTTCAACCGCGTGACCTGGCAACTGCGCACCCGTGGCCACGTGAACATCTTCGCCTGGATGCCGGTGCTGAGCTTTGCCCTCGACCCGGCGTTGCCACGCGTTACCCGTTGGGACCCGCAGACCGGCCAGGTCGGCATCGACCCCGACCAGTACAAGCGCCTGTCACCGTTTGATCCCAAGGTGCGCCAGCAGATCGGCGAGATCTACGAAGACCTGGCGCGCAACACCGCCATCGATGGCGTGCTGTTCCACGACGACGCACTCTTCTCGGACTTCGAAGACGCCAGCCCGGCCGCGCTCAAAGCCTATGCCGCCAACGGCCTGCCGAGCAGCATTGGCGCATTGCGCGCCGACCCGGCCGTGATGCAGCGCTGGACGCGCTTCAAGAGCCGCTACCTGATCGACTTCACCCAGGAGCTGGCCGGTAAAGTCCGCGCCATTCGCGGGCCGCAGGTGCAGACCGCGCGCAACATCTTCGCCGAGCCGATGCTCAACCCTGGCAGCGAAGCCTGGTTCGCGCAGAACCTCGATGACTTCCTCCAGACCTACGACTGGACCGCGCCGATGGCCATGCCGCTGATGGAAGGCGAGACGCTGAAGAACTCCAATGCCTGGCTGGAAAAGCTGGTGGCCACGGTCAAGGCACGTCCCGACGCCTTGCAGCGCACCGTGTTCGAATTGCAAGCGAAAGACTGGCGGACCAAAGAGGCGCCCGATATCAGCGGCGCGCAGATGGCTGAATGGATGGGGGTGCTCAAACGCCAGGGGGTCAGGAGCTTTGGCTACTACCCGGATAACTTCCTGGAAAACTCACCGGACCTGAAGACAGTACGTCCGGCCCTTTCCAACCAATGGAACCCTTGACCATGTTCGACAGAATCCTGGCTTTATTCGTGTTGGCGTTGGTATTGGGCGTGCCCCTTGGCCTGATTTTCCTGGTCACCGGGCAGTTCCTGATGGACTTCGTGTTTTTCTACCCGTTGTTCATGTCGGCACTGTGGATCGCCGGCGGCCTGTATTTCTGGCTGCACTGGGAGCGTCACTGGCCGTGGAAGGAAGACACGCCGGCGCCAACCCTGGCCGGCAACCCGCTGATCTCGATCATCATCCCTTGCTACAACGAGGGCGATAACGCCGCCGACACCATTCATGCGGCCCTGAACCAGCTATACCCGAATATCGAAGTCATCGCCGTCAACGACGGCTCCAAGGACAACACCGCCGCGGTGCTCGACGCCCTGGCCTTGCAACACCCACGCCTGCGGGTGCTACACCTCGCGCAGAACCAGGGCAAGGCGGTGGCCCTGCGCATGGGCGCCGTGGCCGCGCGCAGTGAGTACCTGGTGTGCATCGACGGCGATGCCTTGCTCGATAAAAACGCGGCGGCGTATATGGTCGCGCCGATGCTCGACAACCCGCGCCTGGGCGCCGTGACCGGCAACCCACGCATCCGCACGCGCTCAACCTTGATCGGCCGGGTGCAGGTGGGCGAGTTCTCTTCGATCATCGGTTTGATCAAGCGTACCCAGCGCGTGTTCGGCCGGATCTTCACGGTGTCCGGTGTGGTGGTGGCGTTTCGCAAGAAAGCCCTGGACCGCATCGACTACTGGAGCACCGACATGATCACCGAGGACATCGATGTCAGTTGGAAGCTGCAACTCGACCACTGGGCGATCTTCTACGAGCCCCGCGCCCTGTGCTGGATCCTGATGCCCGAAACCGTCGGCGGCCTGTGGAAGCAACGCCTGCGCTGGGCCCAGGGCGGTGCCGAGGTGCTGTTCAAGAACATCCGTGGCATCTGGCAATGGCGCCATCGCTACCTGTGGCCGCTGCTGTTCGAATACTGCCTGTCCACCGGTTGGGCCTTCACCTTCCTGCTCTCGGTGATTTTCTGGGGCGTGGGCAAATTCGTGGTGCTGCCACAGGCGATCGCCGTCGACTCCCTGGTGCCACCGGCCTTTACCGGCCTGGTGCTGGCGATGGTCTGCCTGCTGCAGTTTGCGGTGAGCATCCTGATCGACCGGCGCTATGAGAAAGACCTGTGGAAAAGCCTGTTCTGGACCGTGTGGTACCCGATGGTGTTCTGGCTGATCAGCTTGCTCACCACCCTGGTCAGCTTTCCCAAGGTGCTGTTTAACCAGCATCAGAAGCGTGCGCGTTGGGTCAGCCCGGATCGCGGCATCAAACCCAGTGAAGAGGAGGCGTGATCATGAAACTGGTCAGAACTCGCCAGAACACCCTGATGTGGATCATCGATGTGCTGCTCACGCTATTGGCGTGGGGCGGGCTGGTTTGGCTGTTGGCGCGCGGGATTACTGCGATGCTGGAAACCCATGGCGGCCCACGCATCGAAGCGCCGATTTTTGCCGCGCTCAACACCTTGCAGATCTACCTGTGGATCGCCTTGTTCAATGCGTTGATTCTGATCAGTTGGGCGCGCTATCAACAACGTCGCGGGCGCAAGTTCGCCCAGCGTCGCGCCGAGGCGAATGCGCTCAGCGACAAGAGCCTGAGTGAAAGTTTCAACCTGGGCGACGGCCACCTGGAGCAGTTTCGCAAGCCGGGTGTGCTGGTGATCCACAATGACGAAGACGGCGGTGTGGAGGACGTGAAGGCCCATGTTTCGCGCGACGTGGAGCGCCCGGGCCTGAGCCTGGTGCCCGGCGCAGAAAAAGACAAAGGCGCGGGCTAGAAATTCCAAAGCACCCAAGACCCATGTGGGAGCTGGCTTGCCTGCGATAGCGGTGGGCCAACAACCACTAAATACCTGACACGCCGCCATCGCAGGCAAGCCAGCTCCCACATTCCACCGGCGTCGCTTGGAATTCCGATAAATGGGATCCAATTCACAAAACTCCCGCGAACTTTTTTGTATTCCCCCGCACTAAGCTAACTCGGAAAGCAGTTGATGGCTAAATAATGGCCGCTTGTCACTTCTTTGCCGAATGACTATCAAAACAGTTGCCGCTTGTCGGAATAAAAAGTTTCAACGACAGGCTCAAGCTCTTTTTGATAATTCTTTATTGTTATTAATCAAAGTGTTGCCTAACTAATGTTGGCGAATGTGCAACTGCCCCAGTTTCTTGGGCTAGCGCGAGTTCGATGTTAGTTTGCCGCCCCTTGATTTTCGATGGATCGAACATGTCTTTGTTATTGCCACGGACTCGGTATTTGCTGTGCACTTTCCTGCTCACCTGCTTGAGCCTGAACACTGCCACGGCCGCTCCCACGCCAGGGGATCAGGACTTGATCCGCGACCGGCAAAACCGTCTGCTCGAAGAGCAAAGCCGTCGCCTGCAAGAACTGCAGGACTTGCCCGGCAAAGAGGCCAAGCCCCAGGCACCGGCCACGCCTGCCGACACCCGTTGCTTCCCGATCAAAGACATCGAACTCAAAGGCGCCGAAAGCCTGCCCGCCGGCGACCGTACGCTCTTGCTCAAACCCTATGTCGGCCAATGCCTGGGCGTCTCGCAGCTCAATGAACTGCTCAAGGTCATCACCGACTATTACATCGCCAAAGGTCGCGTCACCAGCCGCGCCTATTTGCCACAACAAGACCTCGGCAGCGGCCACCTGCAAGTGCTGGTGGTCGAGGGCAAACTCGAAGCGTTGCGCAGCGCCGAAGGCAGCACCGTGACCGACCGCGAACTGGCCATGGCGTTTCCCGGCAAGGTTGGTGAGGCGCTGAACCTGCGTGAAGTCGAGCAACTGGTGGACCAGCTCAACCGCCTGCCGTCCAAGCAAGCGCAAATGGAACTGACCCCCGGCAGCCAGGTTGGCGGCAGCGACGTGGTGGTCAAGAACACCCCACAGAAGCCTTGGCGCGCCAGCCTGTCGCGCAATAACGACGGGCAACGCAGCACCGGCGAACAGCAATGGGGCGCGGGCCTGGAGTGGGACAGCCCGCTCGGCCTGGCCGACCAACTGGTGCTGCGCGGCGGCCACGACGCCATCAGCGACCACCAGAAAACCTCGAAAAACACCATGCTCTACTACAACGTGCCGTGGGGCTGGTGGAACTTCACGTACACCTACAGCGAGAGCGATTACCGCGCCCTCGGCCATACCGACACCTTCAAGTTCAAACAGTCGGGCGACAACCAGAACCACCAACTGCGCGCCGAACGCGTGATCCACCGCGATGACGTCAGCAAGACCTCGGTCAACGTGGGTGTGGCTCACCTGCGCACCAACAACTACGTCAACGACGCCCACCTCGAAGTCAGCAGTAATCGCATCAGCGAACTACAGTTTGGCATCAACCACGGCCGGCGCATCGGCAGTGCTTTCGTCAACGTCGACCTGGGTGTGCAGAACGGCATCGGCGCCTTTGACGCCCAGCGCGACGACCAGCATCGCGATCAGTACGGCAACCTCACGCCCACCCCGGATTACCGCAAATACACCGCCACCGTCAGCTATTTGCAGCCGTTTCGTCTGTGGGGCGAGTCGTTCAGCTTCACCAGCCTGGCCACCGGGCAACGCAGTGAAGACGTGCTGTTCTCGCCGCAACGCATCAGCCTTGGCGGCTCGTCGTCGGTACGCGGTTTCAAGGATCAGCAGCTGTCCGGCGACAGCGGTGGCTACTGGCGCAATGAAGTGCGCTGGGCCCGCCCGGTCACCCTGGAATGGCTACGCCCGGCCTTCGCCGAATACGGCACCAGCCTCGGTTACGACCAGGGCGTGATCCGCAACGACCGTTACAACGGCGACAACCACGGCCGCGTCTCGAGCAACTCCGTGGAACTGTTCGCCCGTGGCAAATACGTCAGCACCAGCGTGACGTTTGCCCACTCGTTAGAAAGACCGGGAGTCGTGACGGAGCGCGAAGCGCCGATCTACTTCCGCATGGATTTCTTCCTGTAATTCAACGCCCAGCTGCAACGAGAATTTGACCATGGATGTTCGCCACTTTGCCTTTTTGGCCCGCCAACCTTCTGCTGCCCTGAAGCGCCGCGACGCGTTCTTCGGCCTGCCCAAGCGCGGCCTGGTGCTGATCCTGGTCAACGCGCTGTTCTGGCAGCCGTTGCTGGCCCAGGCCGAAGGCATTGTGGTGAGCAACCCGGCCACTAGCGTCGGCCAGGCTGGCAACGGCGTGCCGGTGGTGAACATCGCCGCGCCCAATGGCAGTGGCTTGTCCCACAACCAGTTCAAGGACTACAACGTCGGCCCCAACGGCGTGATCCTCAACAACGCCACCGGCGCGGTGCAGAACACCCAGCTCGGCGGCTACATCGTCGGCAACCCGAACCTCAAGGGCGGCGCCGCCAGCGTCATCCTCAACGAAGTCAACGGCGGCAGCCCGAGCCAGTTGCGCGGTTATACCGAAGTGGCGGGCCAGTCGGCCAAAGTCATCGTCGCCAACCCGTACGGCATTACGTGCAGCGGCTGCGGCTTTATCAACACCCCCAACGTGACCCTGACCACCGGTAAACCGGTGCTCGACGCGAGCGGCCAGTTGCAGCGCTACCAGGTTGACGGCGGCGCCGTGACCATCGACGGCGAAGGCTTGAATGCCAGCAACGTCGATCGCTTCGAAATCATCACCCGTACCGCCAAGATCAACGCACAGATCAACGCCCGTGAACTGGCGGTGATCGCCGGGCGCAACGACGTTGATGCAAAAACCCTCAACGCCACCCCGCGCGCCGACGACGGCAGCACCAAACCCGAGCTGGCCATCGACTCCACCGCGCTGGGCGGCATGTACGCCGGCGCGATCAAGCTGGTGGGCACCGAAGCCGGTGTGGGCGTGAAGCTCGACGGCACGCTGGCGGCCAGTGGCGGCGATATCCAGCTCGATGCCAATGGGCATTTGAGCATGGCGCAAGCTGCCGCCAGCGGTGCGGTCAACGTCAACGCCGCAAGCCTGGACGCCAAAGGGCCGGTATATGCCGGTACAGCCCTGAACGTGAACACCCAGGGCGATCTCACCAACCGCCAAAGCCTGGCCGCCCGTGACCGCATTGCGCTGTCCGCCGGTGGCACCTTGACCAACGGCGACATCATCGAAGCCGGCGTCAACACCGATAACACCCGCAACGCAGCAGGCGATGTGAGCCTGCGCGGCAAGGCCGTCAACAACACCGGCGCGAGTGTCATCGCCAGCCGCACGTTGAGCGTGGATGCCCAAGCCCTGAATAACCAAGGCGGCACACTGGGCGCCAAACAGCGCACCCAGATAACCGCCGCCTCGGTCGACAACCAGAACAAAGGTCGCATCCTCAGCAATAATGGCTTGGCTATTACCGCAGATCGCCTGCAGAACACCCAAGGTGGGCTGGTCACCAGCGACGGGCCGCTGACGGCGGTGGTCGGTGAATTGCACAACCAGGGCGGTGAAGTCTCAAGCCTCGACACCGCAGCGCTGACGGTCGCCACCCTCGACAACGTTGCGGGCCTGATCACGGCGGGCAAGGCCTTGAGCCTCAACGTCGGCAGCCTCAACAACCAGGGCGGCCTGGTCACCAGCCAGGGCGTCGTCAACGTGGCCGGTAACAGCCTCGACAACCGCCAGAAAGGCTTGGTCGCCGGTATCGGCGGTGTGCAGGCCAATCTCGTCAGCATCGACAACCGCAACGGCGAGCTGTCCAGCCGTTCGGGCGTGCTGGTCACGGCTACACAACTGGATAACAGCGATGGCGGGCTGGTGGTTGCCGGTGGCGGCGCAGCCCTGAATATCGATCAGTTGCTCAACCGCAACCAGGGCCTGATCAGCAGCGAAGGGCTGCTGAGCATCTCGGCGCGCACCCTGGCCAACAACGCCGGTACGCTGTCCAGCGCCGGCCCGCTGACCCTCAGCACCCTTGGCGCGCTGGACAACCGAGGCGGGCGCCTGGTCACCGACAGCAGCCTGATCCTCAACGCCGCCAGCGTCGACAATAGCCAGAACGGCACCCTGAGCGCGCGCCAGGCCCTGTCCCTCGGCACCGCCGACCTGAACAACCAGCAAGGCGGCCAGATCACCAGCGCCGAGGCCCTGACCCTGGACCTCAACCGGGGCGAGTTCAACAACCAGAACGGCCTGATCAACGCACCGCTGTTGATGCTCAACAACCTCAAGAACGTGCATAACCAGGGCGGCGAGATTTCCAGCAACCAGGCGTTCACACTCACCGCCGACAACCTCGACAACAGCCGCGGCAAATTGCTGAGCAACGCCGCGCTGACCCTGCGCATCGGCCAGGCCCTGGCCAACGTCAAAGGCATGATTGCCGCCGCCTCGGTCGATGCGCAGGCCACCGACCTCGACAACAGCGGTGGCACGCTCACCAGCCGTGGCGACACCGTACTCAACGTGGCTGGCCGCCTCGCCAACCGCGACCAGGGCCTGCTCAACGCGAGCAACGCCTTGACGCTCAACAGCGCCGAGCTGGACAACCAGAACGGCTCACTGCTGGGCAGCGCGATTGCCCTGGACTTCGGCACTGCCACTGGCGACCTGAACAACACCGGTGGCCTGATCACCACCGCCGGCAACCTGACCATCAACCACCTGCGCGACCTCAGCAACCAGGGCGGCGAACTCTCCAGCGCGCAAACCCTGAACCTCAGCGGTCGCACGTTGAACAACAGCAACGGCAAGCTGATCAGCAATAACCTGCTGGTGCTCAATGCTCAAAACCTGATCAACCAGAACGGCCTGATGTCCGGCTGGCAGGGCCTGACCGTCAGCGGCGCGAACCTCGACAACCGCAACAGCGGCACCTTGTCGAGCCGTTACGGCGACCTCAATGCCACGCTGACCGCCAGCCTGCTCAACAGCGCGGGCGGTGCACTGGTCAGTCAAAAGGCGCTGTACGTCAGCGCCGGCGAATTGGACAACAGCAACAAAGGCGTTCTCTCCAGCGCATCGGGCCAGCGCCTCACCGTGGGCGGTTTGCTGAACAACGCCCAAGGCGGCGTGATCGACAGCGGCGCAGCCTTGACCCTGAATGCGCAAAACCTGGACAACAGCGCCGGCAGCATCAGCGGCGGCACCGCCACCAGCCTCGACCTGTTGGCGACGCTGACCAACACCAATGGCAAGTTGGCCAGCGGCGGCCCGCTGCTGATCAGCCGCGCGGCGCAGATCAACAACCAGGGCGGCCAGATCGCCAGCCAAGGTTTGTTGACCCTGCTGACCGGCGGCCTGGACAACCGCAACCGTGGCACGCTGGCCGCCAACGACCGCTTGAGCCTCACCGCCAGCGGCCTGGTGCAGAACGGCAACGATGGCTTGATCTACAGCCAGAACGCCGACCTCAACCTCACGGCCAACCGCGTGGACAATGGCAAAGGCACCGTGCAAAGCCAGGGCGGCATGAGCGTCGACGTGGCCGACACGCTGGATAACCAGAGCGGCAAACTGATCGCCCAGGCGGGCGACCTGAGTGTCAACGCAGCCAGCCTCGACAACCGTGGCGGCACCCTCGCCAGCCTCAAGGCCGCACTGCAAACCCAAGTGGTCGGCGTGCTGCGCAACGGTTACGACCTCAACAACAACCGCCAGGGCGGCGTGATGCAGGGGCAAAGCCTCAACCTGCAAGCCGGCGCTGTGGATAACTATGGCGGGCGCATCGCGGCGCAGGGCGGCAACGCGCTGGTCACGACCGGCAATTTCGACAACCGCAACGGCGGGCTCTATGCCAAAGGCCTGATGCGTGTGGTCGGGCATGACTTTGATAACAGCGGCGACAACGACGGCCAGATTGCCGGCCAACAAGTCGACCTGGACCTGAGCGGGGCGCTCAACAACCGCCTGGGCATCATCGAAAGCGAAACCACCCTCAAGGTGCGCGCCGCCAGCCTCGATAACCAGACCGGGCGCCTGCGTGCGCTGGGCACGGCGGGCACCACCGAATTTGCCATCGGCGGCTTGTTCGACAACCGCAACGGTGTGGTGGAAACCGCCAACAACGACCTGACCCTCAACGCCGGCAGCTTCCAGAACCTGGGCGGCAATGTACTGCACGTGGGCACCGGCAATTTCGGCATTGCACCCGCCAACCTCAACGACGTGGGCGGCAGCCTGGTCACCCGTGGCGACTTGACCATCACCCAGGGCAACTGGACCAACAGCAGCGTGATCCAGGCCGGGCAACTCACCGTTAACGTCGACAGCCTCGACCAGACCGCCACCGGCCAACTGCTCGGCGCGCGACGCTTTATCGGCAATGGCGCCAACTGGACCACCCACGGCCTGATCGCCAGCGACGGCACACTCGACCTGACCTTGAGCGGCGCATTGAACAGTACCGGGCGCATCAGCAGCCTGGGCAACCTCAACCTCAGCGCGGCCCAAGCCACCCTCAGCGACACGGCCAGCATTGCCGGCGGCGGCGTCACCACCGCCAACATCGCCGGCACGCTCAACAACCGTGGGCGCCTCACCGCCGCTACCGACCTGGTGGTCAACGCGGGCACACTCAACAACTACGCGACCCTGGGCAGTGGCCAGCGACTGGTCGCCACCACCGGCGCCTTGCTCAATGACCACGGCCTGATCTTCAGCGGCGGCGACATGAGCCTGCGTGTCGATGCGCTGAACAACAGCTACGCCGACCTCTACAGCATGGGCAACCTGAGCGTCGACCGCGATGGCAAGGGCGGCCTGGCCAGCAGCATCCTCAACAGTTCGTCGACGATCCAGAGTGACGGCAACCTCAGCCTGTCCGCCAATTCGATCAAAAATGAACGGGCGGTACTCACCGTCAACGACGCAGGTGTCTACACCGCCTCCGCCACCCTAGGCACGTGCATCGAGTACGTCAACGCCGGTGACTGCCACGCCGGTGGCACACCGCGCAACTACGTGTGGGAACTGGTGACCCGCGACAAACTGGAAGTGACCGCCGCCAGCGCCGGTTCGAGCATCACCTCGGGCGGTAACATGACCCTGGCGGGCGGCGACCTGCTCAACAGCAGCAGCTCGATTGCGGCCGGTGGCAACTTCACCGCGCGCCTGAACAACCTGGTCAACACCGGCATCGAAACCGGCGAAACCGAGACCTACCGGCTCTTTACCTCCGCCCGCACCAAACACCCGGAAGGCTGGTTCAGCGCCGCCGCTGCACTCACCAACAAATACTGGTACCAAAGCGCTGGCTACAACCCCAATGACCTCGGCGGCCTGGAAGCCACCGTGGCCAACTTCGTCGGTCTGATGGAGAAAGAGAACACCCAGTTCGGCAAAGTCACCAAAATCGCCAGTGACGACCAACGTTACGCTGCGGTGATTCAGGCCGCCGGCGCGGTAGACGTCAAGGCGCAAGCCGGTATCGACAACAGCGTGGTGCGCCTGGGCTACAACTACATCGGTGCGGGCGCCAAAACCACTACCGGCGCCACCGGTGCCAGTGGCGCAGCCGGTTACTCCACCCGCGTCACCCTCAACCAGCAACTGCCGCCAGACCTCGCCCAACAGCAGATCAACCCGTTGAGCCTGCCCGGCTTCACCTTGCCTACTGGCCAAGGCGGGCTGTTCCGCCTCAGTGGCGAAAGCGCCAGCGCGCCGGCCACTACTGGCCCGCAAGGCTGGACCCTGGGCGGCGGCAGCGTCGACCGCACGCCGGTGACCGGCCCGGTCGTACCCGGCAGCGGCACCTCGGCCGACGGCGTGGTGATCAACCGCGTGCAAGGCCTGCCAGACAGCCAGTTCGTCTCCAACCCACAGAAATACCTGATCGAAACCAACCCGCTGCTGACCAACCTCAGCCAGTTTTTAAGCTCTGATTACATGCTGTCCAAACTGGGCTTCGACCCGGACCAGGCACAAAAGCGCCTGGGTGACGGCCTGTATGAACAGCGCCTGATCCAGCAAGCGGTCATCGCCCGTACCGGCCAGCGCTTCATTGATGGCCAGACCAGCGACGCCTCGATGTTCAAGTACCTGATGGACAACGCCATCGGCACCAAGCAGGCACTTAACCTGGCCGTAGGCGTGAGCCTCACCGCCGAGCAAGTCGCGGCCCTGACCCACGACATCGTGTGGATGGAAAACGCCACCGTCGCCGGCCAGCAAGTGCTGGTGCCCGTGCTCTACCTGGCCCAGGCCAACAACCGCCTGGCGCCCAACGGCGCACTCATCACCGGCAGCGACCTTAACCTGGTCAGCGGCACCGACCTCAACAACGTCGGCACCCTGCGCGCCACCAACAACCTGGCGGCCAGCGCCGGGCGCAACATGGTCAACAGCGGCCTCGTGCAAGCGGGCAACCGCCTCGACCTGCTCGCCGGCAACAACCTCACCAACCGCGCCGGCGGCATCATCGCCGGGCGCGACGTCAGCGTCAGCGCAGTGAATGGCGATGTGCTCAACGAACGCACCGTCACCAGCCACCAAAGCAGCAGCGGCTACCGCACCGAACGCACCGACTTCGTCGACAACGCCGCCCGCATCGAAGCCGCCAACACCCTCACCCTGCAAGCCGGGCGCGACGTCAACAGCACCGGCGGCGCCTTCAAAAGCGGCGCCGACCTGGGTGTTCAAGCCGGGCGCGATGTGAACCTGGCCACCGCCGAACAGCGCAATGCCAACACCGTCAGCACCTACATGCGCAGCAGCAGCGCAAACCAGTACGGCACCGTGATCGAAGCCGGGCGCGACTTCCAGGTGGTGGCTGCGCGGGATATCAGCGCCATCGGCAGCCAGCTCAATGCCACGCGTGATCTGGCGCTGGTGGCCAAGGGCAATGTGAACCTGGCGTCGGCGGCGAATGAACAGCATTCGGCGTTTAATTCCAAGAAGGTCACCAGCCAGGAAGACCACGTCCAGCAAGTGGGCACATCGTTGGTGGCCGGTGAGAACCTCTCCCTGAGTGCCGGCAACGACCTCGTCGTCAGCGCCAGCCGTGCGAGTGCCAGCAAGGAAGCCTACCTGTACGCAGGCAATGACCTGGCGCTGAACGCCGCGCAAGACAGCGACTACAGCTATTACCGCAAAACCAAAACCAGCAAAGGGTTGCTGTCCAGCAGCCAGAAAACGCGCATCGACAGCAGTAACCAGATCAGCCAGCAGGGCTCTTCCATCAGCGCTGATACCGTGGTCGTGCGTGCTGGCCGTGACATCGGCACTACCGCCAGCGACGTGGTTTCCACCAACGCCACCAGCCTGATTGCCGGTCGCAATGTGGTGATTGATGGGGCGACGGAAACCTTTGAACAAAGCCATTCGTCCTCGACCAAAAAATCGGGCTTGATGAGCAGCGGCGGCATCGGCGTGACGTTGGGTTCAAGCAGCAACCAGAACACCTTCACCAGCAGCACCGAGACCACCCGGGCCAGCAACATCGGCAGTGTGTTGGGCAGCGTGGATATTCAGGCTGGCAAAGACCTGACCATTCGCGGCTCTGACGTGGTTGCCGGTAAGGACATCAGCCTGGTTGGGCAAAATGTCAGCATCCTGGCTTCCGAGAACAACAACCGCAGCGAGCAGACCTCCAAGAGCAAAACCAGTGGTTTGACCCTGGCGTTGTCCGGCACCGTGGGTAGCGCGGTGGACTCCGCTTATAAGACCGCCAAGCAAGCCAAGAACGAGGACGACGGCCGCCTCTCGGCGCTGCAGGGTGTGAAGGCAGGGTTGACGGGCGTGCAGGCGTGGCAAGCGGCGCAGCAGAATGGCGGCATGACCGGTGCTAACGCTTCGCAATTTGTGGGGATCAGCATCTCCCTGGGTTCGCAAAAATCCGATTCCAAACAGACCCAGGAGCAGACACTCAGCCAGGGCAGCAGCCTGACGGCCGGCAACAACCTCACCATCGTGGCGGACGGCAACGGTACGCCTGGGGCCGCAGGTGATATCCATGTTCAAGGCAGCAAGCTTCAGGCCGGTAATGAGATGCGGCTGGCGGCGGAGCGCGATATTCGCCTGGAAGCTGCGGCGAATAACCAAAAACTTGATGGCAAAAATAGCAGCAGTGGTGGTGCGGTAGGTATCAGCCTAGGCGTGGGTTCCGAAGGCGGCGGCCTGAGCATTTTCGCCAATGCCAACAAAGGCACCGGTAACGAGAAGGGCACCGGCACCACCTGGACGGAAACAACCCTGGATGCGGGCAAACAGGTCAGCCTGATCAGCGGCCGAGACACCGCCCTGAAGGGCGCGCAGGTCAGCGCAGACAAAATTACCGCTACTGTGGGCCGCGACCTTACGCTGCAAAGTCTGCAAGACACCGATAACTACAAGTCCAAGCAGACGGACGTGAGTGGGGGCGTCAGCTTCGCCATCATCGGCACCGGTGGCAGTGCAAACCTGAGCATCAGTAAAAGCAAGATCGACTCCAAATACCAGAGTGTGCAGGAGCAAACCGGCCTGTTCGGCGGTAAGGGCGGCTACCAGATTGACGTAGGCAACCACACGCAACTCGATGGTAGCGTGATCGGCAGCACAGCCACGCCGGACAAAAACCGCCTGAGCACCGGCACGCTGGGATGGAGCGTTTTAAAGAACAAGGCTGAGTACACAAGCCAGTTGCAGAGCGCCAGTGTGAGCAGCGGTAGCGGCAGCGATGGCGCCAATGCGTTCATCAGCAATATGCCCTCCGGCAGCTTGATCGCATTCAATCACGGCGACAGTGACAGCGGCACCACCTCATCGGCCATTTCCAACGGTACCCTCGACATCCGCGACCCTGCCAAACAGCAGCAGGACGTTGCAACGCTGAGCCACGATGTTGAACACGCCAACGGCAGCATCAGCCCGATCTTTGATAAGGAAAAAGAGCAGAAGCGCCTGCGCCAGGTGCAGTTGATTGCGGATATTGGTACTCAGGCAGTAGACATTGTGCACACACAAGGCGAGCTCAACGCCAAAGAAGCGGGTCGCAAAGAGCTCGCCGCCAAAGGCAATGATCAGCCGACGAAGGAGCAGATCGCTGCCAGCGATGCCTACAAAAAAGTCATGGCTGACTACGGCGTGGGCGGTGACTATCCGCGTGTAGCGCAGGCGGTTACAGCGGCATTGCAAGGGCTGGTTGGGGGCGATATCGGTTCAGCCATTGCGGGCGCATCAGCACCGTACTTGGCGCAAGTCATCAGGAAAACCACCGGAGATAACGCTGCACTCAACACCATGGCGCACGCCGTACTCGGTGCAGTGATAGCGCAGGCCCAGGGCAACTCGGCTTTGGCGGGCGGTGCCGGGGCTGCGACGGGCGAGTTGATCGCCCACCAACTCTACCCAGGCACGGCAACGGCGGATCTTACGCAGGAGCAGAGAGAGACGGTTTCAGCGTTGTCTGGTTTGGCCGCAGGGCTGGCGGGTGGGATTGCTGGCGGTGACCTGAGCGGAGCAGTGACGGGTGCGCAGGCGGGGACTAATGCTGTTCAGAACAACCTGCTGTCGAACACCTACGGTGTTGATCGGTTGGATGAAAAGAGTCTGGCACTTTATGAAAAGCTTAAAGCCGCTGGAATCGGAAGCATTGATGAACTGCAGAAGCGGTTTACAGGGTGTGCTGGCAACGGTGAGTGTGAGCGCGGTATTCGCAATGAATATCGACAGCAGGAGAAAAAGGCTGGCGAAACACTTGTAGAGCTCTATAAAGCCGGCAAATTGAGTCAGGAAGAATTCGGTGTCCTGGTCACGGACTATTCCATCGCCATGATGGAGGGCGTTAAGAAAGGACAGCTGAGTACCGACTCTGCAGGCTATGGCGATATTTATTCCCTGTCCGGAATCGATTGGACTCCGCTGGGTATGATCAGCAATCCCTATGTGGACGCAATAAAAAACAGTGGGCAAATTGCGGAGTGGAGAAGACAGGGGTTAAGCGACGAAAAAATCAATGAGCTTGCCCTTAAGAGTGGTGTGGTCGACTCGGTTTTAGCGCCGGTGGATGTAGCTGGCGTTTTGAATCTCGTGGACAATGGCGCCTCCAAGGAAGATGTTCTACGATTTGCTGCAGCTATGGCGTTGGGTAGGCTTGCGAAAGGTGGTGCAAAAG
>NZ_JBJGXV010000034.1:0-47654 GCF_045447295.1 Pseudomonas sp. O39 | reverse complement strand
ACTGGACCAAGCAGACCGGCAAGCTCTGGTTGACCCAAGGCATCTGTGATGAAATGCGACCCCAACCAATTTCGCGCCGCACCGCCATCACTTGCCGTGAAACCACGCCTGATCCGCCAACTGTTCCTGCCGCCGTTGATCATCGCCCTGATGATCGGCCTGGGTTATATCGGCTTCTGGGTCAGTGAGTACTATGGCATCCGCACCCTCAGCGACAACGGCGAACGCCAGTTGGAGCTGCACGCCCGCACCGTCGAAAGCGAGCTGAGCAAATACACCTACCTGCCCAGCCTTCTGGAGTTGGAGTCCAGCGTCTCCAAGCTGCTGGCCGACCCGAACCAGGAAACCCGCAAAACCGTCAACGATTACCTCGAAGGCCTGAACCGACGCAGTCGCAGTCGGGCCATCTACGTGATGGACACCACCGGCCGCGTATTGGCCACCAGTAACTGGCGCGATGCCGACAGCTACCAAGGTGAAGACCTGTCCTTCCGTGCCTATTTCCAGAATGCCGTTCGCGGCCAGCCCGGCCGTTTCTATGGCATTGGCAGCACGAACGGCGAACCCGGCTACTACCTGGCCCATGGCCTGGAAGAGCACGGCAAGATCATCGGCGTCGCGGTGGTCAAAGTGCGCCTCGAAGCCCTGGAGGAACGCTGGCAGCGCGCGCGCCTCGAAGCGTTTGTGAGCGACGAGAACGGCATCATCATCCTGTCCAGCGACCCGGCCCGCCGCCTCAAGGCCGTGCGACCGCTGAGTGATGACACCAAAGAACGCCTGGCCCACAGCCTGCAATATTACTGGGCGACACTGAACGAGCTGGAGCCCCTGGCCCGCGAGCGCCTTAACGAAGGCACCGAGAAGCTGACCTTCCCCGCCAACAGCGAAGTGGTCAACGACGAGCACGAAGTCAGCTACCTGGCCCAGACCCGTCCGCTGAGTGATACACCGTGGAATTTCACCCTGCTGACCCCGCTCAACGACCTGCGGCGGGCCGCGATCAACCAGGGCATTCTGGTGGCCGTCGCGTTTGGCCTGGTCGCGTTCTTGCTGATTGCCTGGAACGAGCGCCGCAAGGTTATCGCCACCCGCCTCGCCGCGCGGGAAGCCTTGCAGGAAGCCAACAGCCAGCTGGAACGTCGGATCGCCGAACGCACTGCTGACCTGCGCGCCAGCAACGAACGGCTCAAGGGCCAGATTCGCGAACGACGCCAGGCCGAGGAAACCCTGCGCCACGCCCAGGATGAACTGGTGCAGGCCGGTAAACTCGCGGCCATCGGCCAGATGTCGACCAGCATTGCCCATGAGTTGAACCAGCCCCTGGCGGCGCTGCGCACGCTGTCGGGCAACACCGTGCGGTTCCTCGAGCGTGGCGCTCTGGATACCGCCAGCGCCAACCTCAAGACCATCAACGAACTGATCGACCGCATGGGCCGCATCACCGCCAGCCTGCGCTCCTTTGCCCGGCGCGGTGATGACCAGGGCGAGGCCAACCTCGGCAAAGCGGTGGACGCCGCGTTCCAGGTGCTGGGCGCCCGCCTGGATGGCCTGCCGTTGACCCTGCACCGCGACTTCAGCAACGCCCAACTGCAGATCGACCAGACGCGCCTGGAACAAATCCTGGTCAACCTGATCGGTAATGCCCTCGATGCGATGCAAGCGCAGCCAACGCCCGAACTGTGGCTGGACGGCAACAGCGCCGACGGCAAGTACCGCTTGCATGTGCGCGACAATGGCCATGGCATCGACCCCGAAACACGTAAACACTTATTCGAACCGTTCTTCACCACCAAACCCGGCGAACAAGGCCTGGGGCTGGGCCTGACGCTTTCCGCCAGCCTCGCGGCGGCCACTGGCGGCACCCTTGCCGTGGAACACCCGGCCACTGGTGGTACGGCCTTTGTCCTGTGCCTGCCGCTGGCAGGCACCCAAAAAGCTGAGTCGACATGAATACAGACGCTACCGCCTCTAAAGACGACCTCACCGTTCTGATCGTCGAAGACGACCCCCATGTGCTGCTCGGCTGCCAGCAAGCCCTGGCGCTGGAGGACATTCCCAGTGTGGGCGTAGGCAGTGCCGAAGAAGCCCTCAAGCGCATCGGCGAAAACTTTGCCGGTATCGTCATCAGCGATATTCGCCTGCCGGGCATCGACGGCCTGGAGCTTTTGACCCGGCTCAAGGCCCTGGACAAAAGCCTGCCGGTGGTACTGATCACCGGCCACGGCGATATCTCGATGGCCGTCGGCGCCATGCGCAATGGCGCCTACGACTTCATGGAGAAACCCTTCTCGCCCGAGCGCCTGGTCGACGTGGCCCGCCGCGCCCTGGAACAACGCGGGCTGGCGCGCGAGGTGTGGTCGCTGCGCCGCCAACTGGCTGAGCGCGACTCCCTGGAAGGTCGCATCATCGGTCGCTCCCCGGCCATGCAGACCCTGCGCGAACTGATCGCCAACGTCGCCGACACCTCCGCCAACGTGCTGATCGAAGGCGAGACCGGCACCGGCAAAGAATTGGTCGCACGCTGCCTGCATGATTTCAGCCGGCGCCATTCCCACCAGTTCGTCGCCTTGAACTGCGGCGGCCTGCCGGAAAACCTGTTCGAAAGCGAGATTTTCGGCCACGAAGCCAATGCCTTTACCGGCGCCGGCAAACGGCGCATCGGCAAGATCGAGCACGCCCACGAAGGCACGTTGTTCCTCGATGAAGTGGAAAGCATGCCGATCAACCTGCAGATCAAATTGCTGCGGGTGTTGCAGGAACGCACCCTGGAACGCCTGGGTTCGAACCAAAGCGTGGCGGTGGATTGTCGGGTGATCGCCGCAACCAAGTCCGACCTCGACGAGCTGAGTCGGGCCAGTCAGTTCCGCAGTGACCTTTACTATCGCCTCAACGTAGTGACCCTGGAGCTGCCGCCGCTGCGCGAACGCCGGGAAGACATCCTGCAATTGTTCGAACACTTCCTGCAGCAGTCGTCGCTGCGCTTTGATCGCAGCGTGCCGGAGCTGGATAACCAGACCGTGTCGAGCCTGATGAGCCACGACTGGCCAGGCAACGTGCGTGAACTGCGCAACGTCGCCGAACGCTTCGCCTTGGGCTTGCCTGCCTTCAAGAAAAGCGGCAACGGCAACAGCAACCATGGCCTGGCCTTTACCGAGGCGGTCGAAGCCTTCGAACGCAACTTGCTCAACGACGCCTTGCAACGCAGCGGCGGCAACCTGACCCAGGCCAGCCAGGAACTGGGGATGGCCAAGACCACCCTGTTCGACAAGGTCAAGAAGTATGGCTTGAGCCACTAAGGAGCACGGTGTGGATCTGTTTTTGAAAGCCGCCCTGGGCGCGGCGGTGGTGTTGATCCTGGCAGCGCTGGCCAAGACCAAAAACTATTACATCGCGGGGCTGGTGCCGCTGTTTCCAACCTTTGCGTTGATTGCACATTACATCGTCGGCAAAGGTCGTTCGGTGGACGACTTGAAGACCACGATCCTGTTCGGGATGTGGTCGATCATTCCGTATTTTGTGTATTTGGCGACGTTGTATGTGATGGTCGACCGAATGCGCCTGGAGGCCTCACTCGCCGTGGCGGCGGTGGCGTGGTTGATGGCGGCGACGGTGTTGGTGACGGTGTGGGTACGCCTCCACACCTGACCCAACTGGTTAAACATGTGGGAGCCGGCTTGCCTGCGATGGCGGTATGTCTGCACCAGACCTGATGACTGATACACCGTAATCGCAGACAAGCCAGCTCCCACATTTAGAGCAATGATGTGTGCCTGGGAGATCAGCGCACAATCTTGTCGACATGAATCCCCAGCTTCTTCAACCGATACCAGAAGCTCCTCTCGGAAATCCCGATCTTTGAGGCCGCCGCTGCCTGCACGCCGTTGCTTTCATTCAACGCCGCCAGAATATAGGCCTTCTCCACCTCCGCCAGCGCCGCATCCAGATCCTGCGGCACACCCGGTCCGTCGCTGAGCATCGCCGTCACGCCACCCTCGGCAGGCTTGGAGGCAAACAGGTAAGCCGGCAGGTCGATGTCTTCGATCACCGGTTTGGCCGCCACGATGGTCGCCCGCTCCACACAGTTTTGCAGCTCGCGAATATTGCCCGGCCAGTTGTAAGCGGCCATGGCCTGCAACGCCTCTGGGCTGAAGCCAGTGATGCGTTTACCGGCGGTCGCGCTGAGGGTCTGGGCGAAGTGCCGGGCCAGAGGCACGATATCTTCGGCGCGTTCGCGCAGGGCCGGCAGTGGGATCGGGAACACGTTGAGGCGGTAATACAGGTCCTCACGAAACTCTTTATTGGCCACCGCATCCAGCAAATTTTTGTTAGTCGCGGCGATCACCCGCACGTCCACCTTGCGCTCGCGCGGGTCGCCCACCGGCTCGATCACCCGTTCCTGCAAGGCGCGCAGAATCTTGGCCTGCAACGCCAGGGGCATATCGCCCACTTCGTCCAAAAACAGCGTGCCCTTGTCGGCCTGCATAAAACGCCCGACCCGATCCGCCACGGCGCCGGTAAAGGCGCCCTTGCGATGGCCGAACATTTCGCTTTCGAGCAGGCCTTCCGGAATGGCCGCGCAGTTGACCGCCACGAACGGTTTGTCGGCTCGGCTGCCGTGTTTGTGGATGGCACGGGCAACCATTTCCTTGCCGGTGCCGCTTTCGCCGGTCAGCAGGATGGTTGCGTTGCTGTCACGTACCGAGTCGATGGCATGCAGCACCTGGCGAAACGCCGGGCTGTCGCCCACCAGGCTGTCGAACTGCGCATGATGGTCAAGCTC
The DNA here is from genome assembly GCF_045447295.1 of Pseudomonas sp. O39. Lineage (NCBI taxonomy): Bacteria > Pseudomonadati > Pseudomonadota > Gammaproteobacteria > Pseudomonadales > Pseudomonadaceae > Pseudomonas > Pseudomonas sp. O39. The sequence goes on along the minus strand of NZ_JBJGXV010000034.1, from coordinate 42,874 downwards.
GGCGCGCAGGCGCGCGTTGTCGCGCATGATGTCGCGAAACTGCAGGGCCTTGGCCACGGTGATGTCCAGCTCGTCGATGTCGAACGGCTTGGCGATATAGTCATAGGCGCCATTGCGCATCGACTGCACCGCATTTTTCACCGTGCTGTAGGCGGTCATCACGATCACCGGCAAATCCGGGAAGCGCACCTTTATCTCCGCCAACAGCGCCGGCCCGTCCATACCCGGCATGCGCCAGTCGCTGATCACCAGGTCAATGTCTTCCTGGTCCAGCACTTTGAGTGCGTGCAGGCCATTACTCGCGGTGAATACCTGAATGCCATTCTGACTCAAGGCCGACGATAGCAAATCACACAGCTTGGGCTCATCGTCGACTACCAATACGTTATGCGTCATGACCTTCCTCATCATCGCCGTCGTCTTCACCATGCGCCGGAATGTACAGGCTGAAGGTGGCGCCGGCATCTTTCTCACTGGCACATTCAATGCTGCCGTCGTGACTTTCCATGATCGAATAGACTTTGGCCAGGCCCAAGCCTGTGCCTGACGCCTTGGTGGTGACAAATGGCGTGAAGATACGCTCAATCATATCCGCCGGGATGCCCTGGCCGGTGTCAGCAATACTGATCACCGTGTTGCCGTCGACGCTGCGAATGCCCAGGGTCAGGCGCCCGCCTTCGGGCATTGCATCGATGGCGTTGAGAATCAGGTTGAGGCACGCCTGCTTGAGCTGCTTGGCATCAGCATAGAGGGTTGCACCGGGCGCCTGATCATCGATTTTCGCATCGATGTTATGGGTGGCGAGTTCCGGGCTGCAGAAGCCAAGGATTTCTTCCACCACCGGACGCGCCGCCTGCAACACACGCAGGGGCGGGTTGGGTTTGGCGAAGTCGAGAAACTCGGTGATCAGGTCGTTGATGCGGCTGACTTCGCTGATCACGTATTCCAGGTGGCGCTTGTCTGTTTCCGGCAGGTCGGCGCGACGGTGCAGCAGCTGGGTGGCGGTCTTTATAATACCCAACGGGTTGCGAATCTCATGGGCCAGGCCCATCGCGACTTCGCCCAGAGCATGCAGCCGGTCGCGGCGGCGTAACTGGGCTTCGAGGTGGTGCAGCTCGCCCAGGCGCTCGGTCATGTGGTTGAAGGTGCTGCTCAACTGCGCCAGCTCATCGCCGCCGCTGACCAATACGCGATGCTCATAATGGCCCGAGATCACCGCATCCACGCCTTGGGACAAGTCCCGCAGAGGCTTGGTCAGGCGCCGTGACACCAACACGCCGGCGCCCAGGGACAACGCCGAACTCAGCAGGAATATCAGCACGAACAAGTTGCTCTGATTCACCAGCCCGACCAGGCTGGTATGACGCAGCAGGCCGCTGAAGATTACGCCTTGCAAGTCGCCGGCGTCGTTGAAGATCGGCCAATACAGACCGCTGTAATTATTGGTGAACTGCTCACTCGGCTGTTTGGTGCTGCGCATGGCCGTTTCGACATTCTTCGGGATGCGCGAAGGATGATTTTCGAAACGCTGGGTCGAGAATATCTCGGAAAACCCCGAGGGGTTGGCCAGGTACAGGCGCAGGTCGAGGGAATGCACATCGGCCACGCTGGTGAGGAAGCTGCTGTCCAGGTAAGTCGCCACCAACAGCACGTAGTCGACGCCCTCTTGGGTGGTTTCGAACGTCGATACCACCAGGCCCGTAGTCACGCCGGCCACCTGGATGGTTTGCAGCACCGCGTTGCTGGTCAGGTTGATCTGCTTGACGACATCGTCAGGGGCCGTGCTGAACACAATCTTGTGGTCACTGACGCGAATCAGCGAGACCACGTCTATATCGGTGGCCTCGGCGATATCGGCGGTGAGCCGGTCATGCTTGGCGGCTTGCCTGTTCGAGGGCGGAGCGGTGTAGCGCAGGAACAGTTTGGCCATGCGTGCGTTGTCATGAAGGATGTCGCCGATTTCATCCTTGACGATCTTGGTCGACTCTTGCAGCCAGATACGCACGTTGCTGTCGAAAATCTGCGACAGCGTGGTCGCCGCCAATTCGGCAGCGATCATGGTCGGAATGACGCTGACCAGCCAGAACGCCAGCACCAGCTTGCGCTGGACGCTCCAGCGCGAAATGGCAAAGGGGCGGGCTTTTTGGCGGGTCTTGGTGATCATCAGGTTTCGCTTATCGCAGCAGCCATGGCAGGGTCGGATCGATCCGGTCTTATATACATTTTTACGAGTTTGAGCAGGCCATTGACCAGCCGGTTACGGTGGCGGAAGAACATGCTGTTGCCCCGGAACTCGCAACCCAGGCGCAGCTTACTGGCGTACCCCTCCTGACCGCACTCGTAAACGGGAATACTGTGCTGGATACAATAGTCAACATTGGTCAGCCAACTTCTGAAATACAAGCTGTACTCACGGCTGAACTCACGGTCATGCCCGAAAAACTTGTCGACCAAACGGTGCTGGTCCAACAGGATCAGGTTGAACGCCACCAGTCGCTCGTCCACCCAATAAAGAGCACAGACCGCACGCCCTTCCAACCGTTCAAGGATGCCGGTGAAGTAACTCGCCGGCAGGCGCTCGAACTGCAAGTCCGCGCGACTGAGCGTGTCTTCGTACAAGCGCATCACCTCAGGTAACACATCATCAATGTTGTGCCGCCACTCTACCCGAGGGCCCGGCGCACGCAGCTTGCGGCGCAAGTCCTTGCGGGTCGCCTTGCACAGCGAGCCCAGGTAGGCGTCCACTGAGCCGTAAGGCACCGTCAACAACCCGCTGGGCAAACTCGGCATGCTCTGAAAACCTGCAAGGCGGCAACTGTCGGCCCAGTACGGGTCGTTGGTCGGCACGTCCTTGACCGCCACCAGGCCAATTCCGAACGCGTTGGCGTCCTGGCGCGCAGCCATCAGCAAGTGCTTGATTAGTAACGGGTGCTGCGCCTCGTCAACATGGCTGGCAATGCCCGCGTCACAACGCTCGGCCACCGGGGAGCCGATGGCATACAACTCCAGGCGTAAAACACCCGGCCACAGTCTCTCCAGGCGCTCGGTAAAGCGCTTGCCTGCACCCGACACCGTGGTGTCGAGGCGATAATAAGTGATGAACGCGGCGGCAACCGCCACCAGCGTTTCATCGTCGTAAACAGCCAGGTAACGCCACTTGAAATCATCGATAGCGGCGTTTTCCACAGCGACGTAAAAGTCCCAATCCTCCAGGGCTCCGGGAAAACAGTCGTTCCAGGCACTGCGCTGGATGGCCCGGATAGTCGAGAAGGCTTGGGCGGTGATCACGTCTTGTCCTTAAGCTTATGCACGCTGTCGGTAGTCTTCGGACACCTGGGTAGTAGCGGCGTGTTGCTCGACAAACTCGGCGCTCAACTCGATCACTCGGCGGTATTGCAGGTCGACGGTAATCATGTGGTAGCAGTTGTCCAGCAGGATCTTGGTGACGGGCCCGCCTAGGTGGCGCTCCACGTAATCGGCGTTCCAGCGGCTGGTGATATCGTCCTCGATGGAGTGCAACACCAGTGCCGGCACCTTGACCTCAGGCATGCGTTTCTTCACCACAGCATTCATCCGGTGCAACTCGCGCACCGTGATGCCTTCCATGGTCAGCAAACCGGCCTCGCTGCTTTCCCCTTCCTTCATCTGGCGCTCGACAATTGCCCGCAGGCGCTCGTTTTTGATGCCATAAGGTGGCTTCTCTTCGAAGCGGCAGATGTGCACGCCGAATGGAATCTTCATCAGCAACGGCGTCAGGAACGCCAGCTTGTTAATACTCCAGCCGTCGTACTTCAAGGTCGTGGAATACATCAACAGCCCGGCCACTTGCCCCGGGTGCTCGGCAGCCACGTACATCGACATCACCGCGCCCATGGACAAGCCACCGACAAACACCTGCTCGTGGCGCTGCTTGACCTGTGCAAAGGTCTTGCGCACGCCTTCGTACCAGTCCAGCCAGCCGGTGGCCTGCAGGTCACTGTTATCGCCGCAGTGCCCGGCCAGGGTGGGCACGTACACCGTACAGTTACCCGCCTTGGCCAACCCTTTGGCGACTTGACGCAATTCCGTCGGGGTGCCGGTCAGGCCGTGGATCAACAGGATCCCGACCGGACCTTCACCGAGAACGAAGCCGGCATCACCTTCACCGAGATCGATCCCGGAGACATTCACCGTTTGGTCGCCCGAACCAGCAGTTGCTCAAGCAGCTTCAGGCCCAGGTCGATTTCCGGGTAGCTGATTTCCAGGGACGGTGCCAGGGTAATCACGTTTTTGTAGTAGCCGCCCACGTCGAGGATCAAGCCGAGTTTCTGGCCATCCACAACCATGTCGCCCTTCATGCCTTCTTCGACCATGTAGTCCAGGGTCGCCTTGTCCGGCGTGAAACCATCCGGGCCGCAGATTTCGCAGCGCAGGGCCAGGCCCAGCCCATCGACGTCGCCGATGATCGGGAAACGTTTCTGCAGGTCTTGCAGGCCTTCCAGGAAGTATTTGCCCTTGGCCATGACCATCGCGCCGTAATCGACTTCGCTGGTCATCTTGAACATTTCCAGGCCTACCGCCGTACCCAGTGGGTTGGAGGCGAAGGTGGAGTGGGTCGAACCTGGTGGGAAGATCTTCGGGTTGATCAACTCTTCACGCGCCCAAATGCCGCCCAGCGGGTTCAGGCCGTTGGTCAGCGCCTTACCGAAGACGATCACGTCCGGCTGCACGTCGAAGTGCTCGATCGACCACAGCTTGCCGGTACGGTAGAAGCCCATCTGGATTTCGTCGGACACCATCAGGATGCCGTGCTGATCCAGCACGTGCTTGAGTTCGCGGTAGAAGTTCATCGGCGGAATCACGTAGCCGCCGGTGCCCTGGATCGGCTCGACGTAGAAGGCTGCGTATTCGCACTGGTTGGTTTTCGGGTCCCAGACGCCGTTGTATTCAGTCTCGAACAGACGGGCGAACTGCTGCACGCAATGGCTGCCGTATTCTTCTTTCGTCATGCCTTTCGGGCCACGGAAGTGGTACGGGAACGGGATGAAGTTGGCACGTTCGCCAAAGTGGCCGTAACGGCGACGGTAGCGGAAGCTGGAGGTAATCGACGAGGCACCGAGGGTACGGCCGTGGTAACCGCCTTCAAAGGCGAACATCAGGCTCTTGCCGTTGGACGCGTTACGCACCACTTTCAACGAGTCTTCGATGGATTGCGAACCACCGACGTTGAAGTGCACACGACCGTCGAGGCCGAATTTCTTCTTGGCATCGACCGCGATCATTTCCGACAGCTCGATCTTGCCTTTGTGCAGGTACTGGCTGGCGATTTGCGGCAGGGTGTCGATCTGCTGCTTCAACGCGTTGTTCAGGCGTGGGTTGGCGTAGCCGAAGTTAACGGCCGAGTACCACATTTGCAGGTCGAGGTAAGCCTGGTCTTCGGTGTCCCACACGTAGGAGCCTTCGCAACGGCTGAAAATACGCGGTGGCTCGATGTAGTGAACAGTGTCGCCGTAGGAGCAGTACTTGGCTTCTTTATCCAGAAGAATCTGGTCTTCGGCGGTGGCGATACGGATATCAGACATGGTGGAAGAGTTCCTGATTGTCAGCAGCAGTAAAGGTGGTGGCGTTGGCCGCGATGCCCTGAGGCAGCTTGGCCAGCAATGCGGGCAGTTCGGCGAAGGTGTCGAAGCGCGCATGGGGAATGTTGTTGGCTTCGCAATATTTGGCGAGGCTGCCTTTGGCGAAGACGAAGTCGGCGGTAGAGGCCACGCACATGTCGGACTTGCCATCGCCAATCACCAGCACGCGCTTGTTGCGCGGGGTGGATTTGCACTTGCAGTTGCCGGACGCAGCACGGCAGGCGTCGCTGGAGTACGGGAAGTCGATGCGCCAGCTGTTCTGGTCGACCTGGCGCAGACGGTTGGCGAGGATCGGCAGCAAGGTCACGTAGTTACGCGACAGAATGCGCGCGATGCCTTGTTCGATGCCGTCGCTGACCACTTCGATGGTCGCGCCCAGGCCCATGACGTGATCGACGAAATCCGGGAAGTCCGGGTCGATCTCGACGCTGTCGAAATACGCTAACAGTTCAGCCGGTGTGGCCTTGATCAACGCCAGTTGGCGGCTCAGGCATTCGCGGGAACCGATGTGCCCATCCAGCCATTCCTGTTCGATGGTTTCCCACTCAGGGCCGGCGAAGCGCTGGAGGACGTTGTCGATGACGTCGGTAGGGGTGATGGTCCCGTCGAAGTCGCACACGATATGCCACTGGATCATTGCCTGTCCTTGAAGTTGGAGGGCTTGAAGAGAGCGCTCTATGCGCTTGCAACAGGGCTATAGCAGGGACTGTGCCAACTGATTAAAGCCCAGCAGGGCTGGGGTTTTGGTTGAGGTCTATGGTTATATGTGTCGAGCAAGCTACAATTTTTGTAGCTTGCTACAAACAAGATGAGTGCTTGCGCCAGGGATGCCCTTCGCGCGTGAATGCGCGCAAGTTCAGATAAGGAAACGCTCCATGTACAAGGTTACTTCTGCTGTATTCGCCGGTTTGCTCGGGCTGTGGAGTGTGTCCAGCACGGTATTGGCGGACGGCATTACCGGTGAAGTCGGTGCAGGCATCAGTTATCAACCCCACGACCCCACCGGCAGCCGCTACGAAACCCAGGCGATTCCCTATTTCGACCTGGACTGGGGCAGTGTCAGCCTCGGCACCGACGACGGCTTGACCTGGAGCGCGCTCAATACCAACGGCATCACCGCCGGCCCCTACATCAATTACTTGCCTGGCCGTACGGCCAACGGCTCACTGCGCGGCTTGCGCGATGTGTCGGATATGGCTGAAGTCGGTGGCTTCATCCAATACGCCCCGGCCGAGTTCTGGCGCGTGTACGCGCAAGTGGGCCAGGCCGTAGGCGGCGGGCGTGATCAAAGTGGTGTGTTGGGCAAGGTCGGTGGCGAGCTGGGTTACCCGCTGGGTGGCGGCATCATCGGCAGCACGGGCCTGATGGCGCACTTTGCCGATGCCCGCCAGACCCAGACCTTTTTCGGCGTAAGTGACAAGGAGTCCGCGGCCTCAGGCATTCGTGCCTATAACGCCAGCGCCGGTTTCCAGAACCTGACGCTGACCCAGAGCTTCGAATTCCCCCTGGCCGCCCATTGGTCGCTGTTGACCAGCGCCAGCTGGACGCACCTGGTCGGCTCGGCCGCCAACAGCACCATCGTCAAGGAAACCGGCAACGTGAACCAGGGCCAGGTGCAGACCGCGATCAGCTACAAGTTTGACTGACGGGCAACAGGCTGCTCCCCAAGAGCCACATCACAATCAAGGCAGCCCGATCTCAGACGCCAAACTCAGTTTAAATGTGGGAGCCGGGCTTGCCCGCGATGGTGGTGTATCAGCAGCGGATAAGCTGACTGACACACCGCCATCGCAGGCAAGCCAGCTCCCACACTTATCTGTGTCTGACCAGAACTCTGCGCCCGCCACCGTTCAAATGTGGGAGCCGGGCTTGCCCGCGATAGTGGTGTACCCGCAGCGGATAAGCTGACTGACCCACCGCCATCGCAGGCAAGCCAGCTCCCACACTTATCTATGTCTGACCAGAACTCTGCGCCCGCCGCAGTTCAAATGTGGGAGCCGGGCTTGCCCGCGATAACGGTGTATCAGCAGCAGATAAGCTGACTGACTCACCGCCATCGCAGGCAAGCCAGCTCCCACACTTATCTGTACCTGACCAGAATTCTGCGCCCGCCGCAGTTCAAATGTGGGAGCTGGGCTTGCCCGCGATAACGGTGTATCAGCAGCGGATAAGCTGACTGACTCACCGCCATCGCAGGCAAGCCAGCTCCCACACTGATCTGTGTCTGACCAGAATTCTGCGCCCGCCACCGTTCAAATGTGGGAGCCGGGCTTGCCCGCGATAGTGGTGTACCCGCGGCAGATAAGCTGACTGACCCACTGCCATCGCAGGCAAGCGAGCTCCCACACTGATCTGTGTCTGACCAGAATTCTGCGTCTGCCACCGTTCAAATGTGGGAGCCGGGCTTGCCCGCGATAGTGGTGTATCAGCAGCAGATAAGCTGACTGGCCCACCGCCATCGCAGGCAAGCCAGCTCCCACACTGATCTGTGTCTGACCAGAACTCTGCGCCCGCCACCGTTCAAATGTGGGAGCCGGGCTCGCCCGCGATAGTGGTGTACCCGCAGCAGATAAGCTGACTGACCCACCGCCATCGCAGGCAAGCCAGCTCCCACACATATCTGTGTCTGACCAGAATTCTGCGCCCGCCACCGTTCAAATGTGGGAGCCGGGCTTGCCCGCAATAGTGGTGTACCCGCAGCAGATAAGCTGACTGACACACAGCCATCGCAGGCAAGCCAGCTCCCACACGGATCTGTGTCTGACCAGAATTCTGCGCCCGCCACCGTTCAAATGTGGGAGCCGGGCTTGCCCGCGATGGCGGTCGTTCAGCCAGGGATGTATTAACTGACACACCGCATTCGCGAGCAAGCCCCACCTTTGGATCTCCATAGGCCAGGGAGCAAGCACCCTACCCCACGGTTCAGCCCTTCGCTTCGCTGATGATCTGGCGAATCGCACCGACAAAGGCTTCCGCCGGCTGACCACCGCTGACCGCGTACTGGTCGTTGAACACGATGGTCGGCACCGAAGTCACGCCCCGGGAGATCCACAGCTGTTCCTGTTCACGAACTTCGGCGGCGTATTCATCGCAGGCGAGAATCTGCGCCGCACGCTTGATGTCCAGGCCGACGCTTTCGGCGATGATCGCCAGCGTCGCGTGGTCGGACGGGTCCTGACCATCGCTGAAATAGGCCTTGAACAGCGCTTCCTTGAGGTTGTATTGCAGGCCTTCAAGCCCGGCCCAATGCAGCAGCCGATGAGCATCGAACGTGTTGTAGATGCGGCTCTGGCCGTCGGTACGAAAGGCAAACCCCAACGCCGCGCCCATGTCGCGAATACGCGCACGGTTGGCCTGGGACTCTTCGGCGCTGGAGCCGTATTTTTCAGTGATGTGCTCGACGATGTTCTGCCCGATGGCGGGCATATTCGGGTTCAGTTCGAACGGCTGGAAATGGATCTCGGCCTGCACTTCGCTGCCAAGCTGGTCGAGGGCTTCCGTCAGGCCACGCAGGCCGATGATGCACCAGGGGCAAGACACGTCGCTGACGAAATCGATTTTCAGGGGAGTACTCATGGTAGGCAACCTCGTTGGCATTAGCGCGCCGTAAAGGGTGCACGATACACCAACTTCACAACACCTTCGAAGGCTGGCCCAGGTCAATCTGCGCCCAGTGCGCAGCATCCTCGCGATGGGCTTGCAGGTACGGCAGCACCGCCGTCAGCAGCGGTGCCTTGAAAGCCTCCTGGAAACGATGGGCCATGCCGGGAATCAGCTTCAATTGGCTGCCCTGAATATGCGCGGCCAGGTGCACGCCGTGCATCACCGGCAGTAACGGATCGGCCGTGCCGTGCACGACCAGCGTCGGCACACGCAGTTGGTTGAGCAATGGCACACGGCTAGGCTCGGCGAGGATCGCCATGATCTGGCGCTTGACGCCGTCCGGGTTGAAAGCCCGGTCGTAGGACAGCGCCGCCTGGTGCAGCAGCGCCTGGCGATCGTCTTTCACATACGGGCTGCCCAATGCCGCCAGCAGATCGGCCTGTTGCTCAAGCGCCACCTCACGATTGGGCGCACTGCGCCGGGACAACAACTGCACCAGCGCCGCATTCGGCGCCGGCAAGCCTTCGGCACCGGAGCTGGTCATGATCAACGTCAGGCTCTCGACCCGTTGCGGCGCCATGGCCGCCAGGTGCTGGGCGATCATGCCGCCCATGCTCGCGCCCAGCACATGGAATTGGCGGATCTGCAAAGCATCCATCAAGCCCAGTGCGTCGTCGGCCATGTCGGTCAGCGTGTACGGCGCCGCCACCGGCAGCCCGAGCTTGTAGCGCAGCACTTCAAAGGTCAGGTTGGCACTGGCCGGGGCTTGGCGCCAAGTGGACAAGCCCACATCACGGTTGTCGTAGCGGATGACCCGGAAACCTTGTTCGCACAGGGCCACGACGACTTCATCCGGCCAGTGGATCAACTGCCCGCCCAGGCCCATCACCAGCAGCAACGCAGGGTCGGACGCACGGCCGATGCTCTGGTAGGCAATGCTCACCTGAGCCAGATCGACGGTTTGCGTCGGGACATTGACATCACATCGAGAAGCCGCAAAAGACGGCAGGCCGAACAATAGAGCGGCCAGTAAAAGCAACACGCGCATGAAAAACACCGAAACGCAGAACCCCAGTAGAGCGCGAGTCTGATGAAGTTTGCTCAAGCGCGCTGCCACAGTTCTGTGACAGTTTGATGAAGAGTGCCCAGCGGTCGTGGTCGATGCCTTATCGACAGGCATTGCAACATGAGACAAACTCACGGCAGTCCTACCCATCACAAATTATTTTCATGGAGCGCCCGTGCTAGAAATTCGTCACCTCAAGACTCTGCACGCACTGCGCGAAGCCGACAGCCTGGTGGAAGCCGCCGAGCGCCTGCACCTGACGCAATCGGCACTCTCCCACCAATTCAAGGAGCTGGAAGAGCGCCTGGGCATGCAGTTGTTCGTGCGCAAGACCAAGCCGCTGCGCTTCACCAGCGCCGGCCTGCGCCTGCTGCAACTGGCCGACGCCACCCTGCCCTTGCTGCGTGGCGCTGAACGCGATATCGCGCGCCTGGCTGGTGGCACCGCCGGGCGTTTGCACATGGCGATCGAATGCCACAGCTGCTTCCAGTGGCTGATGCCGACCATCGACCAGTTTCGCGATGCCTGGCCAGAGGTCGAGCTCGACCTGGCCTCGGGTTTTGCCTTCGCGCCCTTACCGGCCCTGGCCCGTGGTGACCTGGACCTGGTGGTGACCTCCGACCCGCTGGAGCTGCCGGGCATCACCTATGTGCCGCTGTTCACCTACGAAGCCATGCTGGCCGTGGCCAACCAGCACGCGCTGGCGAACAAGTCGTACATCGTGCCCCAAGACCTGCTGACCGAAACCCTGATCACCTACCCGGTGGAGCGCGATCGCCTGGACATCTTCACCCGCTTCCTGGAACCGGCCGATGTGGAGCCAGCCCAGGTGCGCACCTCGGAGCTGACCGTGATGATGATGCAACTGGTGGCCAGCGGCCGGGGCGTGTGCGGCATGCCGCATTGGGCGCTGCATGAATACAGCTCGCGCGGTTACGTGAAGGCCAAGCGTTTGGGCGAGAAAGGGCTGTTTGCCACGCTGTATGCAGGGATTCGCGCCGACATGTTGGACGCGCCGTACATGCGCGACTTTTTACTCACGGCCAAGGACACGTCGTTTTCCACGCTGGACGGCGTCAGCGCCGTTCGCTGAACGGCACAGATCAAAATACGGGGATGGCTTGCCTGTGATGCAGACGACGCGATCTGGCTGCAGCACCGAGGCGAAACCATCGCAGGTAAGCGGGCTCCCACACTGGATCGAGTGTCCCCATGGGATTTCAGGCAACGTTGAGTTCGCGCCACATGTGGATTTTGTCGAAATACTCGACACCCACCCGCACCGCCAGCGGCTCCAGGCCGTACTGAATAAACCCGCAACGCTGGTACAACGCAAAGGCTGCGTCGTTGCCGGCGGTGACGGTCAGTTGAATCACCTTAAGGCGCGGATGCTTGCACGCCTCGACGAGTGCCGCCTCCACTAACCGACGACCCAGGCCCTTCATTTGATAAGCCTGCGTGACGTACATGCCGAACAAGGTCACCTTGTGCCGTGCCTTTTCACGGGGCTCGAAGGCCAGGCCGACAATTCCGACCAGTTCGTCGCCGAGGTACGCGCCGAGCAAGTGATCCAGCGGGCTCTCAATGCGTTTTTCCCACCAACTTAACGGCATGGCCGATCGCTCGGCCACGCTGGACGTGAACGCCTGGGGGTAGGCGTCATACGCCTCAAGCATCAACGTTCGATAAGCCTCGGCGTCATGGGCATCCAGGGTGCGAATCAGCATTCGTTGCAGTCCTTTGCGCCTGTGAATCAGGCGGTAGCTGTCAGGGAGGCGCGATAAAACGGCAGGATCAGGTCGCGGGTCAGTGGTGCCAAGTGCAGGCCGCCATCACCGGCCGGGTCGATCCAGCGCACTTCTTCGATTTCAGCCGCGGGCGTCACCGCCACGTCGATGTGCACCTGGAACAGTTCAGCTTCCACAATGAAACCCGGCTCGTTGGCGGCAGGCGCCGAGAAGTGCCCCAAATACACGGCGTCGCTCGGGTCGATGTGCACGTTGAGCTCTTCGTACAGCTCACGGGCCAAGGCTTCGGCGGGCTGTTCGCCCGCGTCAATCTTGCCGCCTGGCTGCATGAAGGCCTGGGTGCCGCGCTTGCGCACCAGCAGCGTTTGGCCGTCGCTGCCGATCAACAGCGCGGCGGCGATGCGAATAGTCGATGTCATGTAAAAAATGCCTTGAATGCAAAGGTGCAAGGATCACAGAAAGCGTCTTAACCGGGAAGCGCAGCCACATCCGGTTCTTTGATAAACACCGAATACTTGGCCCCTTCCATCGCCTCAAACGCAATCAACTTGTCCACCAGCGGCAGGTTCAACACCTTGCCGGCGTTGAGCAGCAGCATGCCGTTATCGGCGTTGAGATTGCGCGCCAGCACCATGCCCTCGGCGAGTTCGCGGGTGGTCAAGACCTTCACGCTTGAATCCCCCAGCGTCACGTCACTGAGGAACGCGGCGCAGGCCTGCACGAAGTCTTCGACCATATCCGGGTCATAGAGCTTGCCGGCGTATTTACGGATGTAGAGCAGCGCTTCATCGCTGTTCATGTGGCGCTCGAGGATCAAGCCCTTTTGCAGCTCGATAAAATCGACCGCAAGCTTCAATAACCGGGCGCCCGAGGGGATCAACTCGCCCTTGAGGTGGTCGGGAAAACCGCTGCCGTCCCAGCGTTCCTGGTGATGACGAATCAAGCGCGCGGCGTCCTTCATCGGCTCCAGGGTCATCAACAACGACTCGCTCTGGGTCGGGTAGGCCCGATAGCGTTCGCGGTCGGTGCTGTGCAGCATGTCCGAGGGCGCGACCATCATGCTGTCGCTCCAGCTCAATTTGCCGATGTTATAGAGCGCGGCGGCCATGGTCAGGTCGCGGGCACTGGCTTCGTCCATCGCCTGGGCCTTGCAATACACCCGAATCAGCTCGATCAGCTGGCGATTGGTCTGCTTCTGCTTGGGCAGGCGCAAGTTGGCCAACAGTGAAAACACTTCGGTGCCGGTCACGTAGCTGCGCTTGAGTTCGTCGTAGGCCAGGTCGAGCATATCGGCGGTTTGCTGCAACTCACTGGTGCGGGCTTCGACGCGCTTTTCCAGGGTCGCGTTAAGGGCCTTCAACTGGTCGTTCTGCTCGCGGGTCAACTGTTCAAGACGCAGCCGTTCGCGCTCGGAATGCTGGTGGTCCAGGGACTGACGCAAGGTCAGCAGCATTTCCTCGTCGTTCCAGGGCTTGCTGATGTAGCGGTGAATCTGACCTTCGTTGATCGCCTTGATCATCATGCTCATGTCGGCATAGCCGGTCAGCAGGATGCGGGTGGTGGACGGGTACAGGCGGTGGGTCTCGGCCAGCAGCATCGCCCCGTCCATGGCCGGCATGCGCGCGTCGGTCATCACCAGGTCGATGGGCTGGGCCGCCATGATTTCCAGGGCTTGGGCACCACTGCCAGCCAACCGCACATCATAGGGTTGGCCACGCAGCAGGCGGCGCAGGCTATTGAGGATCGATTCTTCGTCGTCGACCAGCAAAATGGTGGGGGTGTAGGGGGGAGTCGTAGCAGTTTGTTCATCCATGGCGACACCTCCTGGCAATGACACACAATTGCTTCATTGCGGCCCGACGTGATCCACCGCTGTACTTGCTCACGCATTGAGCGCTAGATGACGGTCGGGGTAGCTGACTTTGATTTGACGCCAACTGGCCGACTTATTCAAGGGAGCCGACTATGCTTGTCGCATGAAGCTGGCGACCGTCCCCATGTACCGAAGCATTCGAGGTAAGGAAGCCCTATGCGCCAGAGCATGTTGTTGCACGCCTCAGGGTATCAATCATGAGTCCGCGCTCGGAACGCGCCAATCGACGCATTCTGATCGTCGATGATACCGCCTCAATCCACGCGGACTTCCGCAAGATCCTGTGCGCCGACGCCAACGGCGGCCAGACCCTGGACAGCATCGAAGAAACCCTGTTCGGCAGCGCCCCGGCCGTGCGCCAGACCTTTGTACTGGATTCCGCCTATCAGGGCCAGGAAGCGCTGGCCCTGGTGAACAAAGCCCTGTCCGACAACGCCCCGTATGCCCTGGTCTTCATCGATATGCGCATGCCGCCGGGCTGGGATGGCCTGGAAACTATCGAACAGCTATGGAACGTTGACCCCAACCTGCAAATCGCCCTTTGCACGGCCTACTCCGACTACTCCTTCGAAGCCATTGAGGCGCGCCTCAAATACGACGACCAGTTGCTGATCCTGAAAAAGCCCTTCGACGACCTGGAAATTCGCCAGATGGCCAGTGCCCTGACCTGGAAATGGCAGTTGGCGCAGGACGCCGCATTCAAGCTGATCGGGCTCGAACGCACGATTGAGGAAAGGGTCCAGGAACTGCTCAAGGTCTCGCACCTGTTGCAATACGACGCCCTGACCGAACTGCCCAACAGCACCCTGCTGGGCGACCGCCTGACCCAAGCCACTGCCGTCTGCAGACGGCATGGCACCCAACTGGCCGTGATCTTTATTGGCCTGGACCGCTTCAAGCGCATCAACAATGCCCTGGGCCATCCGGTCGGCGATGAAATGCTCAAGCTTGTCAGCCAAAGCCTGGTGGCGACGGTGCGCGAGTCGGATTCGGTGTTTCGCTACGGCTCCGACGAATTTGTGCTGATCCTCAACGACATCAAGCATCCCCAGCAAACCCAGTACATTGCCGAAAAACTCCTCGCCGCCGTCAGCACCACCCACTATGTGGCCGGCCACGACCTGAGCGTCACCGCAAGCCTTGGCATCAGTGTTTACCCCGATGACAGCAGCAGCGCCGTGGAATTGATCAAAAAAGCCGAAACCGCGATGCGCGCCATCAAAGACCAAGGCCCCAACGATTTCAGTTTTTTCATCGACGAGATGAACCTGCGCGCGCAGGAACAGCAAAGCCTGGAAAGCGCCATCCGGCAGGCCCTGCAGCGCGATGAATTCACCTTGCACTACCAGCCGAAACTGGACTTGCACAGCGGGAAAATCGTCGGCGCCGAAGCCTTGATTCGCTGGCATCAGCCCGATCATGGCTGGGTCTACCCGTCCGCCTTCATTCCCGTGGCCGAAGACAGTGGCCTGATCGTGCCGTTGAGCCAATGGGTGTTGCGCCAGGCGTGTGAGCAAGCGCGCGCGTGGCAGGCCGCCGGGCTGCCGCCGACCTGTATCTCGGTGAATATTTCAGCGATTGATTTTCGCCAGCGTAACTTTGTCGTCAACCTGGCGGCGATCCTTGAGCAAACGGGCCTGACCCCACAGTTACTGGAGTTGGAAATCACGGAGAGCGTGCTGATGCAAAACGTCGACGACACGCTCACCACCTTGCGCGAGATCAAGACACTGGGCGTGCGGCTGTCCGTTGACGACTTCGGCACCGGGTATTCCAGCCTCAGCTACCTGCGACGCTTTCCGATTGATGTGCTGAAAATCGATCAATCGTTCATTCGCGGTTTGAGCAACAACAGCCAGGACGCGCAATTGATCAGCGCAATCATCAGCCTGGGTAAAAGCCTGGACTTGAACATCGTCGCCGAAGGCGTGGAAACCATTGCACAGCTGCAATTTCTGAAAGCTCACCAGTGTGAAGAGGGCCAGGGTTTCCTGTTCAGCAAGGCCGTAGCCGCCGATGAATTCGCCCAACTGCTGCAAACCGGGCACCCCAGCCTGTTGCCTGCCCACTGATTTTTTGCCGCAAGGAGCGACCGCTTGAGCCGCAGCACACCACGCACTCTTCACCTGTCACCACGGGTTCTGGGCATGACCCTGGCCCTGGGCTATGGCACCTGCCTGCCCGTCTCGGCAGCGCCGTTGGATGAACCGCTCAAACCATTGCCGCCGGTGCCGACGCTGGATGCAGCCACCGTGGAGTTGGGGCGCCAGTTATTCAATGAGACGCAACTGTCCGTCAATAACTCCAAGTCCTGTGCCAGTTGCCATAATCTGGAAGCCGGTGGTGACGATAACAGCGCATTTTCCCTGGGTTTCGATGGCAAGCCGGTCAAGCTCAACACCCCGACGGTATTCAACGCCAGCCTGAACTTCAAACAATTCTGGAACGCCAGGGTCGACACCCTGCAAGCGCAGGTTGAACAGGTGGTCGTCAGCCCTATGGAAATGGGCAACGACTGGCAGACTGTGGTCCGGACCCTATCGGCACTGCCCACCTACCAGGCCGCGTTCCAGCAGGTGTATCCCGACGGGGTGACGGCAGCCAACGTGCAGGACGCCCTGGCCACCTATGAACGCACGTTGCTCACACCCAATTCGCGCTTCGACCAGTACCTGCAAGGCAATACCGACATCCTCACCACCGATGAGAAATATGGCTACCAACGCTTCAAGGACTATGGCTGTATCGCCTGCCACCAGGGCGCCAATATCGGCGGCAACATGTACCAGAAGTTCGGGGTGATGGGCGATTACTTCAAGGCTCGTGGCAACCCGACCGAAGCCGACCTGGGCCGCTACCTGCTGACCAAGGACGAGGAAGACCGCAACGTGTTCAAGGTACCGAGCCTGCGCAACGTTGCCGTCACCGCGCCGTACTTTCACGATGGCTCGGCCAAGACCCTGGAGGAGGCCGTCGACATCATGTTCAAGTACCAACTCGGGCGAATTCCGTCGGCGGAGGACAAGACGCTGATCATCAAATTCCTCAAGACGCTGACCGGCGAATGGGCAGGCAAGCCCCTATGAAATCATCCCGCCTCGCCAGCCTGATCACGCTCAGCGGCATCGCCCTGATACTGGCCTCGGTGCTGGTATTTCTGTACCTCAAATCGATCGGCGACCAGTCCACCACCTACACCGAGTCGCGCGACCTGATCCGCCAGATCAAGCAACTCAATTCCCAGTGGGACGTCGAGGTGCTCAAGGCCAGGATCGCCCTCACCCACAACTATGACCCGCTGGTGGCCCCCCTCAAGGAAATGAGCCAACTGTGGACCCTGCTGGAAAGTCGCGAAGGGCAACACCACCACGAACACCCAGCCGACTGGCTGGCCGCGCAGGATGCTTATCGCCAGTCGATTCAGGAAAAGGCCCGATTAGTGGAGCAGTTCAAATCGCACAATGCGGTACTGCGCAATTCCCTGGCCTTTTTGCCGACCGCCGAAGACGATATCCAGGCGCATTTCCTGCGACTCAAAGACACCGACAAGCTGGAACAGCAAAGTATCGCCACCGACACTTACGACTTGCTGCTCAGCGCTCTGGAGTTCGCCCAGGTGACGAGCGACGACAAAGCTGCGGACATTCTCGTGGGGCTGAACAAACTGGCGGTGAACAAAGAAAACCTGCCAACCGAATTCCAGGTGCCGGTGGAGATTCTCAGTAACCACATCGCGTTGATTTTGCGCGAGCAACCCATCGTCAACGACCTGCTCGGTCGCATCGCCGCGATTCCCCTTTCAGATCAACTGGATGACCTGACCACCCAACTCAATCAGGACCAGGCCGCCGCCGACCTGATTGACCAGAAATACCACCGCTACCTGCTGGTATTTTCTACGCTGCTGGTCGTGCTCTTGTTGTACCTGGCCATTCGCTTGTTGCGCAGCTTTGCCGAGATCAACCGGGTCAACCGCGCCTTGCACGGGGTCAATGAAAGCCTTGAACAGCGCGTCGAGGCGCGCACGCGGGAACTCAGAGATGCCCAGAGCGAACTGCTGGACAGCGCCCGCCAGGCCGGCATGGCGGAAATCGCGACCAATGTGCTGCACAACGTCGGCAACGTGCTCAACAGCGTGAACATCTCCGCCGAACTGGTCGCACGCAAGCTGCGCACCAGCAAGGCACTGGGGCTGGGTAAGGCCATGCAACTGATCAACGAGCACCCTGACGACCTGGGTACTTACCTGCGCGAGGACGAGAAAGGCAAATTGCTGCCCGGCTACCTCAACCAACTGGTGGAGGCCATCGCCCTCGAGCAACAGGGCCTGACCGATGAACTGGCGCAGTTGAGCAAGAGCGTGGACCACATCAAGGACATCGTCTCCACCCAGCAATCCTACGCCGGCGCTTCCAGCCTGCTGGAGCCCGTGGAGATCGGTGCCTTGATGGACGACGCCCTGCGCATGAACGCCGGGGCGCTGAATCGCCACCATGTGACGGTGGTCAAGGAGTATGCCGAGGTGCCGCAACTGATGGCGGACAAACACCGGCTGCTGCTGATCATGGTCAACCTGATCAGCAACGCCAAGTACGCCATGTCGAACCTGACCGACCGCCCACGGCAGATCACCTTGTCGATCACGACACTGGAGGACAGCCTCTTGCAGATCAGCGTCAAGGACGAAGGCGAAGGCATCCCCGCCGAAAACATGACGCGGATCTTTACCCACGGCTTCACCACACGCAAAGAGGGCCATGGTTTCGGCCTGCACAGCTGCGCCCTGGCGGCCATTGAAATGAACGGCCACCTCACCGCCCATAGCGACGGGCCAGGCAAAGGCGCCCTGTTCACGTTGCAAATCCCACTTAACGATGCAGCAGGCCAAGCATGAACGAACCTTCGAACCGGCGCATTCTGCTGATCGACGACACACCATCGATTCACGAAGACTTCCGCAAAATCCTCATGCCGCCCATGGAACAGAACCAGGCGCTGGACGACATGGAAGCTGCGCTATTCGGTCCCAGCGACACGCCGCATGGCCCCGTGTTCGAACTGGACTCGGCCTACGGTGGCCAAGAGGGGCTGAAGTTGCTTGAGGTCGCCATGGCCGAGCAAAAACCCTACGCCCTGGCCTTTGTCGACATGCGCATGCCCCAAGGTTGGGACGGTGCGCAGACCATTGAAGAACTCTGGAAAGTTGACCCGGACCTGCAAGTGGTGGTGTGTACGGCCTACTCGGATTACTCCTGGGAAGAGCTGCTGTTTCGCCTGCGAGCCCATGACCGGCTGCTGATCCTTAAAAAACCCTTCGACAACATTGAAGTACAGCAGATGGCCAATACCCTGGCCGTAAAATGGAGCATGGCGCGGCGCGCGTCTTTGCAAACCAGCCACCTGGAACACCTGGTTGAGCAACGCACCCAGGCACTGACCCAGGCAAGCCAGGCACTGCAACTGGAGATCGACGAGCGTAAACAGCTGGAAAGCCAGCTGGTGCAGTCGGAAAAACTCGCCTCCCTGGGCCAACTGGCGGCCGGCGTGGCCCACGAAATCAATAACCCGGTGGGGTTTATTTCGTCCAATCTCGGCACTCTGGGTGGTTACTTTGACCAGCTCCAAGAGATGCTCGATGCCTATCGACAGGCCGAAACCGCCACAGACAGTGAGCAGTTCGAAGCCCTGCGCCGGCGTCTGGACCTGGATTTCCTCAAGGAAGACATTCCCACGCTGCTTCGCGAATCGAAAGAGGGTATTGGCCGCGTGGTACAGATCGTCAAGGATTTGAAGGACTTTTCCCGGGTGGATAACGATCAGAACTGGCAGTGGGCGAACCTGCAACAGGGCATCGACTCGACCTTGAACATTGTCGCCAGCGAACTCAAGTACAAGGCCGACGTGGTCAAGCACTACGCGCCGCTGCCGGAAATCGAATGCCTGGCGTCGCAGCTCAACCAAGTGGTGATGAACCTGGTCATCAATGCGGCCCAAGCCATGGGGCCGGAGCGCGGCACTATTACCATCAGCAATGGGGTGGATGGCGAGAACATTTGGTTGGAAGTCGCAGACAACGGCTGCGGGATTGCCCCGGACAGCGTGCAGAAAATCTTCGATCCATTCTTCACTACCAAGCCGGTAGGCGAAGGGACCGGGTTGGGCTTGTCACTCTCCTACGGCATCGTCAAAAAACACCGTGGCGCTATCACCGTCAGCAGCGAATTGGGCAAAGGCACCACCTTTAAAGTGGTGCTGCCCATTCGGCAAACGGCTTAAACGACCTCATGCCTCGGCTTTTTTCGGGCTCGACCCAAACGAAGCGAAACGCTTGTTGAACCCGGCAATCCGGCCTTCGGCCTGGGTCTTGCGCTGTTGGCCGGTGTAGATCGGGTGCGAGGCGCTGGACACGTCCAGCGGGATGTAAGGGTAAGTGTGGCCGTCGCTGTGTTTATGGGTGCCATCACTGTCGGCAGTGGAGCCGATCAGGAAGAACGCGTCGGCGGCTGTGTCGTGGAACAGCACGGTGCGGTAGTCGGGATGGATACCAGTTTTCATAAGGCCTCCGGGGCGTTTGGGTGCATTCGATGTGTTATACAATAACATAAAATACGCACCCAAACGAGAACCGATTGCAATAAGAATAGACCGCAAGCTTCTATGCGGTTTCCTGGAAGTCCATTTCCGGCGGCTGTTGCGAGAAGCCACGGGTGAGAAAACCCAGGTAAACCAGGCCGATCGCCAACCACACCAGGCCCAGGTAAATCGCCAGGTGGTCGAGGCTGACCATCAGCCACACATCCGCAACCAGGCCGATGGCCGGGAACAGCAGGAACAGGATCAACGCTCGTACTCCACGCGCTTTCGCGCCGATCCAGTAGTGAAAGATCACCGACAGGTTCACCAGGCTGAACGCCAGGAAGGCACCAAAGTTGATGAACGACGTGGAGGTGGTCACATCCAGCTTCAGCGCCAGCAACGCCACAACCGCACACAACAAGATGCTGTTGACCGGCGTGCCGAAGCGCGCATGCAATGTGCCGAAGAATGACTTGGGCAACACACCGTCACGGCCCATGGCATACAACAAGCGCGAACCACTGGCCTGGGCCGACAGCCCCGAGGCGAACTGGCCGACGATCAGACCGATCAGGAAAATCGACACAAACACATCACCGCCGATATTGCGCGCAATTTCATACGCGGCCGAATCCACATTGGCGAATTCAAACGACGGATGAGCGATCTGCACAAAGTAGGACACCGCCACAAAAATCAGCCCGCCGATCAAGGTAATCAACATGATCGCCCGTGGGATAGTGCGGCGTGGGTCGCGGGTTTCTTCGGTGAGGGTACTGACCGCGTCAAAGCCCAGGAATGAATAGCAGGCGATGGCCGCGCCGCTCATGATCAGCGGCATTTGCATCTGTCCGTTGAAGAACGGCGTGAGGGTCCACAGGGGTTGGCTGGGGTTGCCGCCGATGTAGTGAATGCACAGCGCAACAAACGCAATCAACACTAAAAACTGCACCAGCATCAGCAAGGCGTTGATGCCGTTGGCGAGCTTGAGGCCGACAATATTGATCGCGCTGGTGATGCCGATAAACGCCAGTACCCAGACCCACTGCGGCACCGAAGGAAACGCCGAATTGAGGTAGGCCGCACCGATCAGCCAGATGGCCATGGGCAAAAACAGGTAGTCGAGCAACACCGCCCAACCGGCGATAAAACCCAGCTTGGGGCTGATCGCCTTGCGCACATAGCTGTAGGCAGAACCGGCGACCGGAAATGCCTGGGCCATACGCCCGTAACTCATGGCGGTAAAGAACATCGCCACCAGGGCGGCCAGGTAGGCCGCGGGGACCATGCCGGCGGTGGATTGCGCCAGGATGCCAAAGGTGCCGAGCACAATGATCGGCGTCATATAGGCGATGCCGAACAGCACCACCGACCCTAACGACAGGGTGCGTTGCAAACGAGCCATGAGCGATTCTCCGCTGATTTATTAGATTTATGGCAGAACTGAAGTGGGTGACTCGGGTGTCATTTTTCTTATGTTCAAACAGCGTTTGTGGCGAGCGGGCTCGCCACCGCAACCTCACTCGTCGAAGACGATCAGGCTTTAGGAATCAACAACTCGCGGGTCCCATCACTGCGCTCTATCACCTCACCCGGCAATTTCAAGCGCTGGTCATCCAGGTAGCGGTAGTCCTTGCGAGCCGCCACCAGTTGGTCGAGATCCAGCTCGACGGTAAATTGCCCTTCCTCGCGCCCAGCCTCGAACAACAAGGTGCCCAGCGGGTCGACCAGCGCACTGCCACCGGCAAACAACAGGCCGCCATCGCCCTCTTCCACCCGGTTGACCATCAGCGCAAACGCCTGGTTTTCCTGGGCACGGGCCATGATCGCGGTGCGGTGCGTGGGGCCATACGGGTCCATGTTGCCGTTGGTGACGATCAGCAACTCGGCGCCCAACTGCGCCAGGGCGCGGGCGGTTTCCGGGAACTCGATGTCGTAGCAGATCAACAGGCCGACGCGCACGCCGTTCCACAGGCAGGTCGCGTAGCGATCACCCGGGGTGAACACGCCGCGATCCGAGGCCCACAAGTGGGTCTTGCGATAACGCAGGGCGATGCCTTCGGGCGTGATCAGCAACGTGGTGTTGTAGAATTGGCCGCCGTCGTGCTCGGCCATGCCGACGACCACGCCGATATTTCGTGCACGGGCAGCCTGGATAACAGCCAGCACGGTAGGGCCATCCACCGGTTCGGCGATGTCGGCAACGGTCTCGGCCGACGGGAAGCCCATCAGATGGGTTTCCGGGAATACGATCAGTTGCGTATCGGCGGCGCAGGCAGCAATTGCCGCCAAGGCGCGCTCAAGGTTGTAAGCTTTGCCGTTATCACGACCTGCCAACTGGGCAAATTCGACCTTCATGGGTATTCCTTGTTCTCAATCTGTGCCGCAGTATGCGCAGCCACACCCCGCCAGGGAATTACGCGGCAGGGGTAACCCGATAGGGGTAGATCAATGACCATGTCGCTGCAAGACATCGCCTGGCACCGTTCGGTGGGGCAAATGATAGACGCCCTGAATCAGGCCAACTTCTGGACCCAACTGGTCCGGTTGCTCGACGCCTACGTGCCGTTCGACAGTTGGGTGGTGTTGCTGTTCAGCAGCGCGCATCGCCCGTTGGTGTTCGCCGAATGCCCAGGCGCCGATGGCACGCCGGACCATCTGTTCCAGGACTACCTGAACGGCCTGTACCTGCTCGACCCCTTCTACATCGCCAGCCGCGAGCATTCGCGCACCGGCCTGTTTCGCCTGGCTGAAGTGGCGCCGGAGCATTTCGAGCTCACCGAGTATTACCAGCGTTACTTTCGCCTGAACGTGGTGGCCGATGAAATCCAGTTCAATTGCCAACTGGCGGACGGGCGTACCCTGTGCCTGTCACTGGGCTCAAAGCAGCGTTTTGACCCGCAGCAAATCGCCTTGCTGTCGTTGATCCAACCCTGGGTGTTGAGTTTGCTGCGCCAACGCCTGCCCTTCGAGCTTAACCAGGTCAGCACACCGCAGCCGCCCGTCCAGAATGATGAGTGGGGCGCGCAATTGACTGCCCGTGAGCTGGATGTGGGCCGCTTGATGCTCAGCGGTTGCTCCAGCAAGGAAATCGCCCGTAAGCTGGAAATCTCTGTTGAAACCGTGAAAGTCCATAAGAAACACATGTACAGCAAGCTAGGGATCAAATCCCAGTCAGAGCTGTTCTCGATCTTTCTTCAGGCGCAAAACGCCTAGCCGATGAGTCCGAACCAAGGAAAACCGTATGAGCCTGTCGTTACTAAGCCGTTACGCCTTCTTTGCCGTGTGCGTCATTTTCACCCTCGCCAGCCTCCCCTTTATCGAACATGAATGGCTGTGGCCGATCACCGTAGTCACCGGCATTCTCAGCCTGATCGGGATTTTCGACCTGCTGCAAAGCCCCCACGCGGTGCGTCGCAACTACCCGATCCTGGGCAATATCCGTTACCTGGTAGAAGCCATCCGCCCGGAAATCCGCCAGTACCTGCTGGAATCCGACAGCGACGCCCTGCCCTTCTCCCGGGCCCAGCGCTCGCTGGTTTACTCGCGCGCCAAGAACGAAACCGCCGATAAACCCTTCGGCACCTTGATCGACGTATACCAGTCGGGTTTCGAATTTATCGGCCACTCAATGCGCCCCGCGCCGTTGAGTGACCCGAGCGCCTTTCGCGTGATGGTCGGCGGCCCGCAATGCAAGCAGCCGTACTCGGCGTCGGTGTTCAACATCTCGGCCATGAGCTTCGGGTCCCTGAGCGCCAACGCCATTCGCGCGTTGAACCAAGGTGCCAAGCTCGGCAACTTTGCCCATGACACCGGCGAAGGCAGCATCAGCCCCTACCACCGTGAAAACGGCGGCGACCTGACCTGGGAACTGGGCAGCGGCTACTTCGGCTGCCGCACCAGCGACGGCCGTTTCGACCCGGAACGCTTCGCCGTGCAAGCGCAAAACCCGCAAGTGCGCATGATCGAAATCAAGATGAGCCAGGGCGCCAAACCCGGCCATGGCGGGATCCTGCCCAAGCACAAGGTCACCCAGGAAATCGCCGACACCCGCGGCATCATGATGGGTGAAGACTGCGTCTCGCCGTCGCGCCACAGTGCCTTCTCCACGCCGATTGAAATGATGCAGTTCATCGCCCAATTGCGCGAACTGTCCGGCGGCAAGCCGGTGGGTTTCAAGTTCTGCCTGGGCCACCCGTGGGAGTTCATGGGCATTGCCAAGGCCATGCTGGAAACCGGCATTCTCCCGGACTTTATCGTGGTCGACGGCAAGGAAGGCGGCACCGGCGCCGCGCCCGTGGAGTTCACCGACCATATCGGCGTGCCGCTGCGTGAAGGCCTGCTGTTTGTGCACAACACCCTGGTCGGCCTGAACCTGCGCGACAAGATCAAACTCGGCGCCAGCGGCAAGATCGTCAGTGCGTTCGATATCGCCAGCGTCCTGGCCATCGGCGCCGACTGGGCCAACTCGGCACGCGGCTTCATGTTCGCCATCGGCTGTATCCAGTCACAAAGCTGCCACACCAACAAATGCCCGACCGGCGTCGCCACCCAGGACCCGTTGCGCCAGCGCGCCCTGGTGGTGCCGGACAAGGCCCAGCGCGTGTTCAACTTCCACCGCAACACCCTCAAGGCGTTGGCGGAAATGCTTGCGGCAGCCGGCCTGGATCATCCAGCGCAGCTGTCGGCCAAGCATTTGGTGCGGCGTATGTCCGCAACTGAAATCAAGCTGTTCTCGCAGTTGCATGTGTTCCTCAAGCCCGGTGAATTGCTCACGGGCGAGGTGAACGGCGAGTTCTATTCGCGCATGTGGCAGATGGCGCGGGCGGACAGTTTTGAGCCCAATGAAATCGCTGCTGCCTGATAGCTAAACAAACACCTGCCCGCTGAACCGGACCACCGACGGCATCGTTGAAACAAGGAGATTCATCATGCCGTTATTGGACTTCGCTGCCATCGCCGAGCAACTGCCTGACAGCTGGAAATCCACCCGCCTCGGCCAGGTAGGCCCGGCGCGGATCAAAGTGTTGCGAATGGATGAACAGGCCTACGAAGAAGAAACCCACACTTACAACGAAGGGCTGCTGGTAGTCAGCGGCCAGTTGCGCCTGAGCATCGGCAATCACGAAATACGCGTGGGTGCCGGCCAGATGTACCTGGTGGAAGCCGGCACCGCGCATGCCGTACTTGCCGGTAGCCACGGCACCTTGGTGATCATTGATGTCTAGAGACATTCAGTAATACCCCGCCTTTGCAATTGCTTACAAATACCGCCAACCTGCGCCCGCCCGACGTGCGGCGTACGACAACACGCGCATTCGCCTGTCATTACTAAACTTATTTGTTCAAGAGCCCGCTGCCATGCTGAACGGACGCGACCCGCGCATCGATTTTTTTCGGGGCCTGGCGTTGATCTTCATTTTCTGGGATCACGTCCCCCACAATCCCCTCGGCCAGATTACCCTGCGCAATATCGGCTTCAGTGATGCTGCCGAAGTGTTCGTGTTTCTTGCCGGCTACGCCTCGGTGCTGGCCTACGGCAAGGTCCTGCAGCGCGAAGGTTACGGGATGGCCTGCCTGAAGATCCTGCGGCGCACATGGGTGTTGTACGTGGTGCATATCTTCCTGTTGGCGATGTTGATGGGCATTGTGTTCTTCGCCAACAGCCATGTGGAAACCCGCGACCTGGTCGAGGAGATGGGCCTGACGCACTTCGTTACGCACCCGCAGCAAGCGTTGGTGGATGAATTGCTGCTGCGCTTCAAGCCGAACCTGATGGACCCGTTGCCGCTGTATATCGTGTTGCTCGCCGGCCTGCCGCTGGTGCTGCCGTCGCTCTTGCGTCACACCTGGGCGGTGGTCGCGGTGTCGCTGGCGGTCTATCTGCTGGCGCCGCATCTGGGCTGGAACCTGGCAGCGATTGCCGACGGTGTGTGGTACTTCAACCCCGTCACCTGGCAGTTGCTGTTTGTACTGGGCGGGGCGGCGGCGATTCACGGGCAACGCCCAAGGCCACAGGACAATCGGCCGCTGCTGCGGCAGCCGTTGTTTGTGGCGGCTGCGGCCTATGTGCTGGTCGCGGGTGTCATCACGATCGGCTGGCGCTGGCCCGACATACACGACGCGCTGATGCCGTCAGCCTTGAGCGACCTGCTGTATCCGATCAGCAAGACCGACCTGTCGCCCGTGCGTCTGCTGCACTTCCTGGCCCTGGCCTACGTCACCGCCAAACTGTTGCCGGGGCGTGCCTGGACGCAAAACTGGCTGGCACAGCAGACCTGCCGGATGGGGCGTTACTCGCTGGAAGTGTTCTGCCTGGGCGTGCTGTTGGCACCGTTGGCGGACATGATCAACGCCCTGGCTGGCGATGCCTTTGCCGTGCAGATTTTCACCGCGCTGGTGGGGGCTGCACTGATGGCCGCGCTGGGGGCCTGGCTGGAGTTCAACAAACGCCTGAGCCAATCGCCCCACGTGGCTACCGCCTGAAAAACAAAAAGCCCCGATCAAGGGGCTTTTTGTTAAGTGGCTATTTGTTGAGTGCTGAGAGGTCAGGCTTGAGCACGCACCCCGGCATTGCTCGGCTGCAACTTGAACACGTAGAACAGCACCGTCAGCAGCACCAGGAATACCGGGCCCACGTACAGCGCGATACGCGTGTCCGGGAAGTACGCCATCAGCCCCACCACCAGCACCAGGAATGCCAGCGCCAGATACGAACTGACCGGGTACAGCCACATGCGATATTTCAGCGCCTTCTGTTCGGCGGGGCTCAGGCTCTTACGGAATTTGAGCTGGGCCAGCAGGATCATCAGCCAGGTCCAGATCGCGCCGAAGGTGGCGATGGAGGTCACCCACACAAAGACTTTTTCCGGAACCATGTAGTTGAGCAGCACGCCCAGCAACAGCACGAAGATCGACAACAGCAGCGCCTTGCGGGGTACGCCGTTGCTTGAGGTGGTGCCGAAGGTGGCCGGGGCCTGGCCGTTCTGCGCCAGGCTGTAGAGCATGCGCCCAGTGCTGAAAATACCGCCGTTGCACGACGACAGTGCCGCCGTAATCACCACGAAGTTGATGATGCCGGCGGCGGTCTTGATGCCCAGGCGCTCGAAGGTCATCACGAACGGGCTGCCCTGGGTGCCGATTTCGTTCCACGGGTAGATCGACAGAATTACGAACAGCGCGCCCACATAGAACAGCAGGATGCGCCAGAACACCGAGCCGATGGCACTGGGGATGGTCTTCTGCGGGTTCTTCGCTTCACCGGCGGTGAGGCCGATCATTTCCACGCCGAGATAGGCGAACATCACCATTTGCAGCGACATCAACACGCCTTGCACGCCGTTGGGCATAAAGCCGCCGTGGGCCCACAGGTTGGAGATACCCAGTGCCACGCCGTCATTGCCGAAGCCGAACGCGATGATGCCGATGCCACCGATGACCATTGCAATGATCGTGACGATCTTGATCAGCGCGAACCAGAATTCGAACTCACCGAACGCCTTGACCGCAATCAGGTTGATGGTGCCCATGCTGATCAGCGCCGCCAGGGCCCAGATCCAGCGCGGGGTGTCGGGGAACCACACGCCCATGTACACGGCGACGGCGGTAATTTCCGCCACGCAGGTTACCAGCCACAGGAACCAGTAGTTCCAGCCGGTGAGGAAACCCGCCAACGGGCCGAGGTAATCCTGGGCATAGCGGCTGAACGAGCCGGCGACGGGGTTGTGCACCGCCATTTCGCCGAGCGCGCGCATGATCACCAGGATCGCCAGGCCGCCAATGATGTAAGACAGCATGATCGCCGGGCCAGCCATTTCAATGGCCTTGGCCGAGCCCAGGAACAGGCCGACACCGATACAGGCACCAAGGGCCATCAGGCGAATATGCCGTTCACCGAGTTCACGTTTGAGCGGGCCGCCTTGAGCGGTCTCGCCATGGGGCAGTGGGTTGCCGACTGGCATAAGGGTACAACCTCATTTTGTTATTGGAGTGTCCGTCGAGTTTCCAGGGGCCGGCCGGTAAGCCTGCGCCCTTGTCGAAACCGGGCCGCCTCATGGACGGGCCCTTCTTGCCGGGCAAGATCAGCGGGGCATGCAGTATAAAAAGCTGAGAGCAGGTTCTTTCACTATAAAAACGATCCAATTTAGGGGATGCGTCGGTCAAAATGCCATTTTACAGGAGCATTTAACCTGGATAGGGTGACAAAACGTCGCGGCGCGCGACCCTGAAAAATGGCTTTCTGTGGCGAGCTTGCCCCGCGTTGGGTGGCGAAGCCGCCCTAAAACCTGCCACCGCGATATGCCTGACACACAAATCCCTCACACCCCGCCCTCAGCGACTAAGCTTCAGGCAAGTCCGATCAATCTGCGTTAAGGATCAATCGACTATGGGCGCACTGTGGCAAACCGAATCGAGCAAGGCTGCGAAACTACAAGGCAGTTCGGACCCAGCGCCTTTACCTAAAAATAAACCCAGGCCCCGCTATGTACGGCGCCTCGTCGGGTTGATTGTGTTGATGGCGCTGATTGCCCTGGGGTTTGCCGCCGCCAAAGAGATGCGCACCTCCCGTCTGCAGGCCCAGGAACTCAGCCGCCTGGCGCGCGACCTCACCTATCAGGTGAAGCCCGGCCCCAGTCAGGCCATTACCTATCCGGGAGCCGGTCCCTTCGACCGACGCCTGGGTTACAGCGACCTCGGCACGTTCCTGCCGCGCCTGCTCAAGCGCGGTTATGTGATTGAGGCCCAGGCACGCTTTTCACCCGCACTGATGGACTACAGCGCCAAGGGCCTGTTTGTGCCCTATGCGGAAAAGATCCAGGCCGGGCTGTCCATTACCGACTGCCGCGCCGTGCCGCTGTACCAGTACAACTACCCGCAACAGCTGTACCAAAGCTTCGCGGCGATCCCGCCCGTGGTGGTCAACAGCCTGCTCTTTATCGAAAACCGCGACCTGCTCGACCCCACCCAGCCCCAGGCCAACCCTGCCGTGGACTGGCCGCGCTTTGCCAAGGCCGCCTGGTCACAGGTCGCCAAGGTGCTGCACCTGCCGGGCCAGAGTGCCGGCGACAGTACCTTGGCGACCCAGCTGGAAAAGTACCGTCATTCCCCGGATGGCCTGACCGTATCGGGCGAGGAAAAACTGCGGCAGATGTTTTCCGCCGCCGTGCGCGCCTATCGCGATGGGCCGGACACCTTACCGGCACGGCAGAATATCCTGCGTGACTACCTCAACAGCGTGCCGCTGTCGGCGGTGCCCGGCCACGGCGAAGTGCATGGCCTGGCCGAGGGTTTGCGGGTGTGGTACGGCGCCGATTTCAACCAGGTCAACCAGGCGCTGGTCGGCCCGGTGAGCGCCGAGCAAGGCCTGGCCTTGCGTGAAGTGCTGTCGTTGATCATCGCCCAGCGCCGTCCTTCGCACTATCTGGCCAAAGGCCGCGAAGAACTGGCCCAACTCACCGACAGCCATCTACGGCTGCTGGCGCAGAACGGCGTGATTACTCCGGCACTGCTGCAAGCCGCACTGGCGACCAACGTCAGCTACCGCGACTGGTTACAACAACCGACGGTGCAGCCCGTGGAGACCAACAAAGGCATCAGCATGGCCCGTGCACGCCTGGCCGCCCTGCTCGACCGACCGCTGTACGACCTCGACCGCTTCGACCTCTCGGCCACCACCACCCTGCAAGCCCCATTGCAGGGCCAGGTCAGCGATTACCTCAAGCACCTCGCCGACCCCGACTTTGCGCGCCAGATCGGCCTGCTTGGCGAGCGCCTGCTGACCCCGGCCAACACCGCGCAAGTGCGCTACAGCTTCACGTTATTCGAGCTGACGCCAGATGGCTCACGGGTACGCGTACAAACTGACAACACCGACCAGCCTTTCGATATCAACGAAGGCAGCAAACTGGAACTGGGCTCCACCGCCAAGTTGCGGGTGCTGACCACTTACCTGCAAATCATCACCGAGCTGCACGACAAGTACGCCGCCCAAGCCCCCGCCGCGCTGAAAAAAGTCGCCGTCGACGACCAGGACCGCCTGAGCCGCTGGGCCCTCGACTACCTGATCCAGACACCGGACAAATCCCTGGCCAAAATGCTCGACAGCGCCCTTGATCGCACCTACTCGGCCAGCCCCAACGAAGGCTTTTTCACCGGCGGCGGCCTGCATCACTTCCATAATTTTCGCAACGAAGACAACGGCCGCAGCCCGACCTTGCGCGACGCCCTGCGCGAGTCGATCAACCTGCCGTTCATTCGCCTGATGCGTGATGTGGTGCGCTACACCACCTATTCCGGCGCCAACAACAGCGCCGAGTTGCTCAAGGACGACAATGACCCGCGCCGCCAGGAATACCTCGCCGATTTTGCCGACCGCGAGGGTACGACCTTCCTGCGCAAGTTCTGGAAGAAGTACCAGAAGAAAGACACCCAGGCGCGCCTCGATACCTTTCTCGACGGCCTGCGCCCCACGCCGATTCGCCTGGCCGCCGTACACCGCTACCTGCTGCCCAATGCCAACCAGGACAGTTTCAACCTGTTCGTGCGCGCGCACCTGACCGGCGTTAAAACCAGTGAGAAGCTCACCGACGAGCGCCTGCAAAAACTCTACAAGGCCTATGGCCCCGGCACCTATGACCTGCCCGACCAGGGCTATATCGCCAAGGTCCACCCACTGGACCTGTGGTTGATCGGCTACTTGCTCAACCATCCCGAGGCGACCTTCAGCGAAGTGGTCAAGGCCAGTCGATTCGAACGCCAGGAGGTCTATAGCTGGTTGTTCAAAAGCCGCCATCAGAGCGCACGCGACAGTCGCATCCGTACCATGCTCGAGGTGGAAGCCTTCCTCGATATTCACCAGCGCTGGCAGGCGGTCGGTTATCCGTTCGACCACCTGGTGCCGTCACTGGCCACCGCGATTGGCAGCTCCGGCGATCGCCCGGCGGCGCTGGCAGAACTGATGGGGATCATCCTTAACGAGGGTGTGCGCGCGAGGGTGGTGCGCATCGACAGCCTGCACTTTGCTGCCGGTACGCCCATGAAACCCAGGTGATCAACGACCCCGCCACCGGCAAACGGGTGATGCCGGTGGAGGTGGCGCGGGCGTTGCGCGGGGCCTTGTCTCAAGTGGTAGATGCCGGCACCGCCAAGCGCGTGGCCGGCAGTTTCAAATTGGACGACGGCACGCCGCTGGCCATGGGCGGCAAGACCGGCACCGGCGACAACCGCATTGAAGCCATCGGCGCCGGCGGGCGGGTGCTCAGTTCCAAGTCGATCAACCGCACCGCCACCTTTGTGTTCTATATCGGCGACCGCCACTTCGGCACCCTCACCGCGTTTGTACCCGGCAGTTCAGCGCAAGGTTTCAAGTTCACCTCGGCGCTGCCCGTGCAGGTGCTCAAGGGCATGGCGCCGATTCTTATGCCGTACTTGAAGCCAGGTGAGCAGACCCTGTGTCTGTCGGTAGCGGGTCAGCACTGAAAAACAGCCGCCTGGCAAACGGCCGGGTAATCTTCGCCCGGTCGATTTCCAGTGTCTGGCGCACTCGCCCGGTCTGGCCGGTGCGAATACGCGCAAACGCCTGTGCCTCAACCTGCCCGCGTCATGGCACCCCCATCACGAGAACACCACTTCCACTTGTGGCACCCGTAATCGGTAGGGACCCTGCTCGCCGAACGAGCGAAAACGTCACATCGTCCCCCCCCACGCTGTTGGTAATGCGGGTCAGGAACGAACTGCCGACTTGCACCGCTGCCCCCCCATGGACAAGGGCTGTGCCCAAGTCCGGATTGGTCATCATCAGCAGGCGCGTATTGAACGACGAGGGGCTGCCTTTGTAAGTAATGGTGATCGGCGTGGTAATCCCAGGGTCCGGGCAGGTGTAGGTGAGCCTACGGTCGCTGCGGATGGTGGTTGTCAGCGGATCGGTGCCAATTGCTCTCTGGTGCACTTCACCGAAGTTGATCTCGATCGCGTTGTTATTGTTGATCGTGCAGGTTGATGGGGAGACGGTGAAGTTGTTGGCGGCGCGGTAAGTGACGGTGAGACTCGCCGTGGCTGCGCCGTAGTTGTTCGTGGAAGTAAGGCGCAGGAGCCCGAGTGAATCGCCTATTCGTACATCAATCGGATTGGACGGGTTGTTACGCATCAGAATGTAGGGCGTGATATCGATCGGATAACCCACAAAGTTGTCAGGCATCGTGGCTGCGCGTATGCCAACCGGAACAGGCGTATTGCGGTACGTTCCATTTATTCGCAAACCAGTCCCTTCGCTGGTGAATTTGGGGCCAGGCGTCCAGGGGGTGCCCGCCGAGTTCCCTGTAGACCAGTAGTCCTGCCGGGAAGACGGACTTTGTGAACCCGGGGAGAATTTACATTCAAGCTGTGCACCCTCCATCAAGATCCTCGTACGATCTTCGGTCAAGCGAACGGTAACGGGCACACTTAAATTGGGATTGCCCGTTTGCCAGGCTCCGCCATTAACCCGACAGTCGACAGCCTGCGCGGTGGTAGCAGCGCCGAGAAGCAAAACAGTTGCAATGAGTCGTTTCATTTATGGCACTCCCATCACGAGTACACCGCTGCCGGTTATGGCACCGGTGGTGGGTAATGAGCCCGCGCGACGAACCAGCGTAAACGTGACATCGTCGCCTCCCACGCTGTTGGTAATCCGAGTCAGGAACGAACCGTTGACTTGAACCGCAGAGCCCGCACGAACAAGGGCCGCGCCTACGTCGGAGTTGCTCATCCTCAAGAGACGCGTGTCGAACGACGATGGGCTACCTTGGTAGGTGATGGTGATCGGCGTGGTAATCCCGGCATCCGGGCATGCGTAGGAAAGTCTGCGGTCGCTGCGAATGGAGGTGGTTAAAGGATCGGTGCCTATTGCCCGTTGATGTACGTCGCCGAAGTTTATCTCGATCGGGTTGTTATTATTGATCGAGCACGTTGAGGGGGAGACGGTGAAGTTGTTGTTGGCGGTGTAAGTAACGGTCAGTTGCACTGAACCGCTATTATCACTGTTTGTCTGGACCATACGTAATACCCCGAGGGTATCCCCGATTCGAATGTCGATCGGGCTCCCCGGACTATTACGCATCAGTATATAAGGCGTTATATCAATCGGGTATGCGACCGTGTTATCCGGCATGGTGGCCGCCCGAATTCCAACGGGAACCGAGGTATTTCGGTACGTTCCGTTTATTCGTAAGCCGGTGCCTTCTTGAGCGAACTTCGGGCCGGGAGCCCAGGGTGTACCGTTGCCGGTTGCCCAGTAGTCCTCCGCTCTAGATGGGGTCTGAGGGCCGATTGTGTATCGGCATTCGAGCCTCGCCCCTTCGAGTAGGATACGGTTTTGTGCCGTGTCCAGTCGGACGTTTACGGGGACCCGCAAGTTTATATTGCCCCCGCCGACAATTGTCCACACGCCTCCATTGACACGGCAATCAACGGCTCTTGCGGTGGTGGTAAACCCTGTCAAGACGAGAAGCACAATGGCTCCATCGAGTCGTTTCATTTTGATCTCTCGTTGTTTATCTACCCAGCCCCCACAACGAACATGCAGTCCGTGATTTAAGGCAGCCCAGAAGAGAATTGAGGTTTGCATGAGGCTGTTTTCAGCCTATGAATGATGTTTCACACCTATGGGTAGTCCAACGTAAACGTAGAACTCACGGTGTACGCACCATGCTCTATGGTCTGATCCCTGATGGCATTCGGCTCGCCCTGCACATAGGCTTTGAGCTCAATACTGTTGCTGCCATCACTCAACACCTGTTCGTCGCTGACTGCATTCAAGGGCAACGGCTTGTCGCTCAGGGTCTCGATACCAACCCCAATGCCTGAGGCGCCGCTGCCTCCATCCAGTGCGAGTAACCCGGGCAGCGCCGGGTTTTCTGTACCGCCGAACGTGATGGTGACCGTCTTGCCAACCGTAGTGTCACAGTCCTCCAGGTGCAGCTTGAAACCGCGACCCTGTGAACGCGTGTTGATATAGAGGTGCTTGCTGGTGATGTCCCAGAGTTCCAGCGTGATGGCCTCGTCGCCCGGCCGAATAGTGCAGGCCTCTTCAACCAGGTTGCCCTTGAAACTCAAGTTGTCGGCCGCATGGCCGTTGGAGGCGAGGCCCACGGTAAGCAGTAATGCCAGACCGCCACATGACCAACCCTTATGAACCCTTTCATGTCGCATAGACTCGACTCCTACTCGTATTCGGCCAACAGCGTGGCCACCGCTGTAAACCTTGCGGGGGTCAGTACGGCCCCTAGCCGTTTGACGGGTACAACTTCCAATGTCGGCGGGGACGACAGGCTGATGTCCAGTGGCGTATTGAGTAGAAACGGCACGTTATTTTGAAACAGCCGGATGCCAAGGTCAGGCACACTGGTCTGCACCGCCGAGCCATCAAACGCCGTGGCTGTGCCGTTAACACTCAACTTCAACTCCCACGGCAGCGTGTCGTTGCCGCAACTGATGATGTAACCGACCCCCTTACGGTATTTCTCACCATCGACGCGCTTTACACCGACGTCCCCAAAGTCGACTTCAATGGTGTTTCCAGCATCAATCGTGCAGGGCGGAGGCTCGTTCAGTGTTCCGCTGAACGTCAGGTTGGCCGACGCACCATTGCAAAGGCCGATGGAACACAAGGCGAGCAACGCTCGCTGCTGCCAAAATGTCATGGGTCGTTTCTCTTGATGGGTAATCGATTTCATTGGTAATCGACCACGAGGGTGGCGGCGGCATCAAATGCGCCTCCCGTGAGGCTGCTGCCCGCGCGCTTGACAGGCACCGCCTGCACGACCGGAAAGTTTGGATGGGTAAAATTCACGGCCGTATTCAATGGCCAGTCAGCGCCATTGACGAACAGCTTTACCCCAAGGTCTGTCTTGCGGGTCAAGAGCACGCGACTGTCGAACGAAGCGCCTGTGCCCTTGAGTTCCAGCTTCATCGCGTTGTTGAAGGGGGAATCACAGGTGACGGTATAAGGCACGTCCCGGCGGTAATTGACCCCGTCAACCCGTGACGTCAGAAGGTCATTGCCGAACGGCACATCCAGCGTACCGCCGCTGTTAATCACACACGGCGGGGGCGCGATGATCACCGCGCGGATGGTCAGACTCGTATCGGCCTGCGCGCTTTGGCTGACGGCCAAAAGCAGGCCGCCACCGATAAGAAGGGCCCGCGAGCCGCTTGACTTAGCCATTGTTCTGCCCTCACTCATAATTGAGCCTGAAATCCACCACAGCCTTGAATGCCCCGCTGCTTAGCGGTGCAGAGGTGCGCGTGGGTTGAACATTCCAGGTCTGGGTATCGCTGCCCAAGGTCAAAAACAAAGGTTCGCCTCTTGAGCCGAGCTGTACATTGCGTCCCATGGCGTCGGTCAAATACAGGCCCATCCCGGTGATGCCTAGCACTTTGACCAACCGTGGATCATCGGCATCGGCGGGCGCCATGAACGCTACCGACAGCACGGGTTGAAAAGCACTCCATGCCAGGTTCCCCGTTCGCTCACTGCGGATGCTGCCTGCGGTGCGGTGGCAATCGCTGAAGCGCAACTGAAAGGCCACCGATGTCGCCTGATCACCCGGCCGCTGCAGTTGGCTGGTGGATACGGCGCCCAGGTCAATCGTCTGATGAACCGATGTCATCTCCAGGCTGCAAGGGGATTCATGCATGGTCCCGAGAACATTCAGCATGCCGCTCATGCCCTCGATATCCTCGCCGTCCTCGACGGCGCATGCACTCCCCATAAAGGCCAGCAACAGGCCGCCCAGGACCTTCACATTGTGCGAATTCATGACTTTCTCCGGCCGCTGGCATTACTTGTTAGGCGCTGAGGCTTGCACATTGACCTTGCACGTTTGGCCGCTGCAGGTGAACGCCAGCAGCGGACGGCCGCCGTAATCATTCACGTAGGCCAAATAGGGCGCTGTGCCGAGGGCCGTGGCAGTCGGGCCCAGTTGAAGCGTGCCTTTGGGCGGGACCATCACTGGCACAAACCCCGGCACGGTTTTGCCATCCTTGCTGTCGCGCGCATCCACCAGGGTCACGTAGTAAGGCGTAGGGTTGCTCACCTGGTAGTGGTCGCCTTCGCGGGTCAGGGTCAGTTTTTCCTGCCAAGGGTTGGACAGGTCTTGCTGGCTTGGCGTAATCGCTTGCGGCCGGTAGAACAATTTGATCCGGGTTTGCAGCGCAATTTGCAGGGTGTTGGACTTGTCACTGCGCGGCGGGATTTCCCTCAAGTTGAAGTAGTAGACCGTCTCCCGATCCTGCGGTAACGATTTCGCCGCCGGCAGCGCCTGAACTTTCACCTGGCTTTGCTTCCCAGGCTCCAAGCGTTGAACCGGCGGTAGCACGATCAGGGGCGTGGTGATTTTTTTGCCCTCTTCATCCTCGATCCAGCCCTGGGCCAAATACGGCAATTGGGTATTGTTATTGGTGATATTCACGCTGGTGGCATCTTTGCCACCATCAAAAATCACGCGGGTACGGTCCAGGCCGACAGCTGCGTTAGCACTCTGGCTCAAGCCTAGCGCCAGCAGCACAAGAGCCTGAGGTGTGAAACGTGTAGTTAGCATCATGAGGATGGGTTCTCCATATCGGTACGCTTGCCGGTCAGCGCTGCGGGCTCGGGCAAGGAAGGGTCATTGGCTACCAGTTGGCAGCGCAGTTGCAGGGCATGGGTCAAACCATCGGTTGGCAAAATGACAGGCAGCGTGAAGATGCATCGCGCATCCCCTCCCCAACTGACGCTCATCTGCTCCCCAGGCTGAATGCCACTCAGGTAGACGTTGCCGCCGTCATTCATAATCCCGGTGTCCTGCTGTTTGAGGTTTTTCACCGTCGCACCGAAGGGCGGCGAACTGCCGTCCGGCAGGCGCAGAACAGCCATGGCTTTCTCACCGGCGATCACGTCCAGCGATCGATAACCGATAGCGCCTTCGGTGAGCGTCAGTTGCGTCATTGATTGAGTGGCTTCGACATTGCTCGGCAACTTCTCCAGATCAACACTGGCCGCCGTACGCTGGTAGCTGCTGATGTCGGAAATAACCGCCTTGCCGAAAGCGTTGCTGCGGGTCGGTGTGCCATAACCGCGCACAGGCACATCGGCGACACCTGCGGTATCGACCATCAGACGGGTACCGCCGGTGCTATTGGTACGGTGCAGCGCCGCGCCGTAAGGTGTGAGCGTGCCACCGCCGCGAGCGGATACACCGAGGCTGCTGTAACTGCCTTTTTGCGTGCTGGCGCTTACATCAATGTCGGCCTGGTCACCGATATGACTCAGATAACCACCGGCGGAGTTGTTGCTTGCACTGAGCTGGTAGCTATTACGCTCATTGAGGCGATCGCTGTAGCGCGTTGAAAACGTGTTGTCGCCTGCGGACCGATTGGCATCCAGCGACAGTGTGCCGGTGGGCCCCAACGGCAAACTCACCGTCAGCGACATGCCGTTGTCTTTGTAGTTGTATTCCAGCGTGCGGTACGCGTTCAGCGACAGGCTCATGTTTTTGACCGAGCCCACATTAAAGTAGCGGGACAACGACAGGTTCCAACGCTGGGTGTCCGGCCGGTCCCAATACGTTTGCTTGTTGTAACTGGCGTAAACAGTGGCGCCCAGGTCACGAAATTGTTTATTCACCGTCACCGTATAAAGGGCCTTGCTGCCACCTATCGGCCTCCAGTCCTCGCTGTATTCACCGTTCTCGTTGTACCGCCCGCGCCCGCCGAGTTCGCCGTTCAACCCGTAATGACGGGCATCCAGGTATTCGGCCATACTCAAAAAGTTCTTATCGGAAAACCGGTAACCGGCGAAGGTCACCTGGCTGTCGTACTGTTCAAAGTTCTTGGAATATTGAAGCCGATAGGATTTACCCGAGAGCGACTCGTTCCACACGCTTGCGTGGGACTGCGTGACATCCACCGAGACCGCCCCGAATGCCAGCAGGTCACGCCCCGCCCCGACAGACAGCGCACGGTAGTTGTTGTCCGACATACCGCCGCCAAACAGCGACCAGCCGTTGCTGATCCCCCAGGAGAACTCGCCGGTGCCAAAAACGTCACCTTCGGCGCCGTACTGAAGATTGGTCGGTCGACCGGTCGCCACCTTGTAACGAACTTGCCCCGGTCGCGTCAGGTAGGGAACGCCCGCCGTGTCCATCTGGAAAGAGTGCACCGAGCCGTCCTGCTCTTCCACCCGCACATCCAGCTTGCCGGTCACAGCGTCATTAAGGTCCTGAATGCGAAAAGGCCCCGCCGCGACCAGGGTTTCATGCAGCACACGCCCCTGTTGGCTGATAACGACTTTCGCATTGGTCTTGGCCACCCCGACGACTTCCGGGGCGTAACCACGCAAGTTGGGTGGCAGCTGGCTTTCATCCGAATTGAGCGCAGCACCCGTGAAGCGGAAGCTGTCGAACAGGTCGGAATACAGGTAGTTCTCACCCACCACCAAGCGCGCCTTCAACGCAGGAATTGCGCGATACGCGTAGTAACGGCTCCACTCCAGTTGGCGATTCCCGGCTGGCCCTTCACGGCCTTTTTCGACACGCCCCTGCCAATCCGCCCTCAGGCGCCAGGCCCCGGCATTGGCCCCCACGGTTCCGTTACCACTGAGGTTATTGCGGGCCCGCTCATTCCTTTGGTAGTTCGATTGCGCCGTCAGGTTGTAGTCAACCAACAACCCGGGCACCCCATCATCCCAACGGGAGGGCGGGTCCCAGTTAATAGCGCTGTACTCAAGGTAGGCCTGTGGGACGTTAATGTTCAGTGTGGCGGTGGCCAAATCACCACTGACCTCCATGCCTGGCAAACTTTGAGTATCCAGGCACTGCCCGCCTTTCCACCACGCACGGGTGGCGGCGCCGGACTCTTTCAAGCCCAATTGTTCCACCAGCGCCGGTGACAAACAGGCCTGACTGCCTTTGGGATCATTATCGGGAGGGTAGAACGCCACCGAGTGCTCAGCCATCACTTGGTTATTGATCTGTACAACCATCGCGTAAGTGCCCGGCAGAATAAAGCCGCTGCGCGCAAAACGAGACAAGTCGATATTAGTGCGATCAATTAGATCAAGAACATCGGTATTAAACTCGATATCCCCGGCACCCAGTGCAGTGCCTGCCAGTGACATTAACCCGCCAAATATAGTGGGACGGAGCGTAGTTTTGACCTTGGACGTATTCAACATTAAAACAACCCGTCAATGTTCAAAAGTATTCCAGCTTGAACCGCACTGCGGCCGTGTGAGCACCTGTCACCAGCGGCAGTCCATTGCCGACCAAGCGAAGGGTGTAGTGAAGTGTCATGTCGCCATTGACCAACGGCACCAAAGCCATCGGCTCACCCGGAACACTCTCCTGACCCGCAGCGTCCTCAATGTGCAGCGCGACCCCTTGCGAGCCGCCAAAGACGGCAAAGGAACGCCCTGCTCTGTCGTGAGGACCGTCAAAGGTCACGCGCAGATGCTCCCAATCGGGAAGGTTTACACCGGGCCGCGATGGGTCGGGACGAGTCAATGAGCAATTGACCAGGCGCAACTGGAAGGGCTGTCGTACGCCCGTCGCATTGCGCAACAGCCGGCCTATCGGTTCAGGAGGCATCTCGATGGTTTGATCGGCACTGACTGCTTCCAGCCCGCAGGCGGAGTCAACGATCTCTCCTCCCAGCGTGACAATCCCATCGCCTTGCGCAGTGTCCTGCGCGCAAACATCGGGGGCGATAAGCATCATCAATGAAGAGGCAATAGCGAAACTTATGAATGTCCTCACCTATCTATCTCCCGTCAGCGTCCCCCCGTCACCGTTGGGTGACGGGGGGGGAAACTTACTGATAAGCCAAGGTGAAGTTGGTGACCGCGCTGAAATCACCCGGGACGATGTCGCCGGTAGCGGCGCCTTGCACATAGGCACCGAACTCCAACGTGTTGTCGCCGGTGGTGATGGCCTGCGGGGTGGTAGGGGTGCCCAGGTCAATCACTTGGCCGCCATGGGTCATCATGATGCCGATGTTGCCGGCACCCCCGACGGTGCCGATCGCACCCGGTACAGCGCTCGACGGTGACGCGGTGAAAGTGGTGGTGACGGTGTTGTCGGTGAGGCCCGTCAGGTCGCAGCCTTCAAGCTCGATCCGCACACTGCGGGCTTCAGACTTGCCGCCTGCTTGCAGCTGATGCTTCGCGATAGCCCCCAGGCGAACGGTCTGATCTACAGAGTCAGGTTTAATAGAGCAGGCACCCGAGTGGACAGACCCCAAAAATGTAACCGTTCCATCCGCCGCTTGAGCCACGGACATCGACCCCAGCAGCAGCCCGATAGACAACAGTGCAGTTTTCATTTTGGTTTTCATTTGCAAGTACTCACACAGTCATTAAGTGTCATAGAAAAACCCTGTCGCAGTGGTGCGCAAGGCTGGTTAAGCACGCAACGAAGAGGGTGTAACGCCTGATTAAAGCTCGGCAAAAAGTTCGAATCACACTGTGCCGTGTGAAAAGTTTTTCCAACT
Source organism: Pseudomonas sp. O39 (assembly GCF_045447295.1). Taxonomy (NCBI): domain Bacteria; kingdom Pseudomonadati; phylum Pseudomonadota; class Gammaproteobacteria; order Pseudomonadales; family Pseudomonadaceae; genus Pseudomonas; species Pseudomonas sp. O39. Next base: position 1,888 of record NZ_JBJGXV010000034.1, on the reverse strand, counting down.
ATTTGCATTGCAAATCATGACCCGTTCGAAGCCAGGTAAGTTTCTATTTCAGACTTGAAAATGTAAGCCGGGAGATTCGCTTAATGACGTAGCCTTGACACATCAATACACATAGGAAAGTTATGGCTATTTGCCAAAACTTTCAAAACAGCCGTAGGAAGTAGACTACGAGGAGGTTAATGAGAATATTTTATTGTCGGATAGGTATGTAAGAACAGGATTACATAGTTTAAAAAACAATGTACTTACTCAAGTAAAGCAACTAGCGAATTGGAGAGTGCCACGAGGCGTGGAGGACCGTCTGTCGGGAGCCATTGCACAGCCTGTAAGATATATCTTAAGTTATATCTAGACACACACAGAGGCTCCTACCATGCGAGACCATCCTCACCAGCGCGACGGCTTTGACCCCCGCGCAGGTCGCGGTCGCGGCCCCCGGGTGTTTGCACCCGGTGATTTGAAACTGTTGCTGCCGGCCCTGATCGCCGAACAGCCCTGCCATGGCTACGACCTGATCCGCCAGATCGAAAGCCTGTTCGACGGCGCCTATACCCCAAGTCCCGGCGTGATTTACCCCACCCTGACCTTTCTTGAAGAGAGCGATCTGATCCAGGGCGACGCCGACGGCGGAAAAAAACGCTACACAATTACCGATGCCGGTCGTCTCTTCCTAAGCGAACAAGCCGTTGCGCTGGAGGGTGTGCGCATGCGCATCGACGTCAGCAAACGCTCATTACGCGGCCACGACCGCCCACCGGAAATTCACGAGGCGGTACACAACCTGCGTCACGCCTTGCATTCGCACCACGGGCGCTGGAGCCCGGAAGAAATCGTTCGTGTCGCGGCGCTGCTCAATCGCACCGCTCAAGCCATTGCCGACGGGAAAGACCAATGAATACGCAAGCTATCCACCGCGTCACCCACGAAATCAAACGTCGTCGCCTGCAAGTGCTGCGGGTAGTCGATATCACCCCACGCATGCGCCGCGTCACCTTGGGCGGGCCGGAACTGGCGGGGTTTATAAGCCTGGGCAGCGACGACCACATCAAACTGCTGTTCCCGCAGAACGCCGCCGAACAGGCCGCACTCGAAAGCCCGACCTTCAACATCAAGGGTGAAGGACCGCAACCGGCCATGCGTGACTACACGCCGCGTCGCTTTGACCTGAGCATCGGCGAGCTGGATATCGACTTCGTGCTGCACGGCGACGGCCCTGCCTCCACATGGGCCGAGCAAGTGCAGGTAGGCCAACACCTGTACATCGGCGGGCCACGCGGTTCGATGATCGTGCCGGATATCTTCGACAGCTACCTGCTGATCGGCGATGAAACCGCCCTGCCCGCCATCGCGCGCCGCCTGGAGGAATTGCCGGCGGGCCGCAAGGTGTTGGCCGTGATTGAAATCGCCAATGCGGCGGAACAGCAAGCCCTGCAAAGTGCTGCCGATGTGGACGTGATGTGGGTGGTGCGCGGCCAGGATGACCTGCTCGACACCGTACGCACACTGACGCTGCCGAGCGGCGCGCTATACAGCTTCGTCGCGACTGAAACCAAGCTGTCGCGCCAGGTGCGGCGCGTGCTGCTGGACACGCACAAGGTCAATGAAGAGTTCCTCAAGGCCGTGGGTTACTGGCGCGCCGAAGGCAGCGAAGAAGACTAGAACCTCAAGCACGCTGAAGACTCAATGTGGGAGCTGGCTTGTCGGACCGCCGAACCGCTGCGATGGCATCAGCTGGGTATGCCTGATGTACCGAGGTGCCTGCATCGCAGGCAAGCCAGCTCCCACAGAAAAGCAGTTCTGCTCCTGATCTGTTTTTGCCCTGCTTTTGCTTCAACCACTCAGGTCGGCTACCAGGCCGCCGTGCTCTGCTCTTGATCTGCTGTTGATC